>JAUNVH010000013.1 GCA_030537765.1 Tissierellia bacterium
TATACTTTAATTAGACAATAGTCAACATCTAATTGATTAATCAGTAACTAAAATGGGTCTTGAACCCTCTTCCATTAAAATCATATTAGCTTTTATATTATTTATTTCCACATCTTCTAATATCTTATTTAAAACCTTAATTTTATAGTCCACATTATTATACCCACCAAATGCAACATTAATATCTTTGTTCATAACTAGATCTATTTTTTTATCATCAAATGTTATTGCATTAGTCTTTTCAAATATATTTGAATTTAAAATACTATTTAAAAATTGTTTTTGTTCTTCGCTTTTTATAAAATTTGCAATATTTTCACCCTCTGTGAGATTGTCATTCAATTTTAGACCTCTTATAAGGGCAAAATTTGTTGTGAAATTATCTACAATTTCTAATATTATTCCGTCTGAATCTATTAGCATATATTTTTCATTTACAGGAAACATTGCACAAGCTTCTCGTTCAGTAATATTAATCTCAATCTTAAACGGTAATTTTCTTTTAATATTTACTAATTTTACATATTTTAAACTTTCCAAATTTTCTTTTGCTTTCTTTTTATTGAGAAAGAAATAATTATCATCATTGCTCAGATTTGATGCTTCTAAAATGTCTTCTTTGGAAATCTTATCATTGCCTTCGACTAAGATTTCTGAAATATTGAAAACAGAGCGACTTAATACGAAATAGAAAAATGCGCATATCAAAACTAGCAGAAAAATTATTCTGCCCCATTTTAATCTAAAAATTTTTGCTCTTCTTTTGCGTTTTACTCTCTGTTTCAAAAGTTATCACCTAGCCAATCAATTGCATAATTCTATCCACTATAATCTTTGTAGCATTTGGTTTTGAAAATTTAGATGATGCTTCACCCATACTAATTATCTTGGATTCATTAGTTATTATATTTTTGATTGTTTCAAATAGTTTCTTACCGTCTAATTCATTTTCTAAAATCATTTCTGAAGCATTTGCGGCCTCGTAAGTCTTGGCATTAAATTCTTGATGATTTTCGGCAGTATATGCTTTTGGTATCAAAATTGAAGGCAATTTAGCAGCAGATATTTCAGCCAATGTCATTGCTGAAGAGCTTGCTATTACTAAGTCTGCTATTGCCATAAGCTGTGGAATATCATGAGAATAAGGAATTATTATTATATTCTCTTTATTGATGTCTTTTAAATTATCAAATTCGTTTTTTACATTTTGATAATATCGATTGCCCGTTATATGAATTATCTTAAACGAATCGTCGTAAAAGTTATTATAGATCTCTAATAATGCATCGTTAATAGATTTTTGACCTCCACTACCTCCTAAAGATAAGATGATTTTGTCGGTTCTATTAAAGCCTGTCAAATCATAGCCAAAGCTTTCGTCTAAGTTAAAAAACTCCTCTCTAGTTGGATTTCCAGATATGAATGTCCTTTCGGGATGTTTTAAATAGTTTTTTGCCTCATCAAATGCAATTGCAATTGCTGATGCCCATCTAGAAAGTATTTTATTTGTTATACCAGGAAAAGCATTTTGCTCCTGCACGAGAATTGGTATATTTTTTTGATACGCCCTAAAGAGAATTGGCCCACATACATAACCCCCTGTTCCAATTGCAATATCGGGTTTAAATTCATTTATTATCTTTTTTGAATCTGACAAGCCTTTAAATACTTCCATAGCATTTTTAAAAGATTCTGCACTGATACTCCTAGGTATGCCCTTGACTCTGACTTGTGCAAAATCTAAGCCAGCTCTTTTAGCCAATTCATACTCTGGTCCGCTCTTAGTGCCCACATATAATATTTTAGCCTGTTCGTCTCTGTTTTGAATTTCTTTTGCAATTGCCAAAGCGGGATAAATATGTCCGCCAGTTCCACCGCCCGAAACAATATATTTCATATTTTCACCTACAGTTTTTTGATATATTTAATAAAATGCCCACCATTACCATATTCATAATCATTGAAGTTCCTCCGTAGCTAATAAATGGTAGAGGTATTCCAGTTACAGGCATAAGTTTTATAGCTACCATTATATTTGCCAAAGCTTGAGTTGTAAGGAGTATTGTAAAGCCAACGGCAACCAATCTACCATATATATCTTTACAATTAATAGCAATCCTAAGTCCATAGATTAAGAAAGCAGTTACTAATATTACAATTGCAGCTGCTCCAATAAAGCCAAATTCTTCACCTATTAGTGCAAATATAAAATCGTTATAGATAGATGAAATATCCCCATATTTACTTATACTCATTCCAAGGCCACTTCCAAATAATCCTCCCATTGCCAGAGCGTAAAGTGAATGAATAATCTGCCATCCTCTTCCGAGTGGATCTGAAAATGGATCTAAAAATACATTAATTCTTTCGGAACGATATCCATCTGATTTTATACCATATACCCCAATTAATACGACTCCCATAATCAAAGGTATAATGTAAGAAATAGGTAGCCCTCCTACGAAGAATATTGCAAATAGAGTAACGGCCAAAACACCAGCTGTACTAAAATCTTTGCCTAGTATTATTACGACTGGAATTATGATCATTAAAAATATTTTTGCTATAGTAGGAAATGTTTTAATAGATCTTTGATTGTTAGAAATTAGAGCCGAAATGTATAAAATTGCAGCTGCTTTCATCAAATCTGATGGCATAAAATGGACAGGGCCCAATACCAAAGTCCTAGACTGTCCATATAGATTTTCAACTATATTTAAATTCGTATATAATAAAAAGTTTAGAGCTAATGCAAAAATATAGAAGAAAAAAGTTAGTTTTTTATAATGTCTATAATCAACTCTATATGCAAATAGCATTAAAATAAAACCCATTGCAATATGGCTCAAATGTCTTTTTATAAAGAAATAACCGTCATTAAATTTTTGAGCGCCTTCTGGCCAACTAGCGCTAAATACTGCCACAGAACCTGCGACTAGCATCAGTACGACTACAAAAAATAGCGGTGTTTTATAATCTTTTTTTATTGATTTCCTAATTTCCATAACATCAGTCCAATTTATTTATTATTTCTTTGAAGTAATTGCCTCTTTCTTCATAGTTTTTGAACATATCCCAACTAGCACATGCTGGTGATAATAAAATAACTTCACCTGTATTGGCAAACTCTATCGAAAGCATAATGGCCTCGCTCAAAGAATTGGCCGTTTTTACATTCTCATATCCTAGCTCGATAGCTTTATTGTATATTTTAAATTTAGTCTCTCCTATAGTAACAATCGATTTTACTTTTTCTTTTGCATGAGCTAAAAGTTCAGTAAAATCAACTTTTTTGTCATAGCCTCCCATGATGATATTTATATTTTTATCAAATGCATCTATTGCATTTTTGGTAGAATTGGGATTAGTTCCTTTCGAATCGTTATAAAATTCAATTCCTGAACATTTTCTTACAAATTCCAATCTATGTTCCACACTCTTAAAATTCTTAATAGTTTCTGAAGCTTTTTCTAAATCTAATTCTCTTGCCATTGCGGTACACAAAGCTGCCGCTATATTATACATATTGTGTTCACCTAAGAGATTTACATCTTTTTTGTCTAAAATTGGAGTCTTTCTTTTATCTCTTATATGGTAAAAATTTTCTTTATCAAAATATATTCCATTTTCAAGATTTTCATCAGTTCCGAAATATAAGATTTTAGTATCAAATTCAGCATCTTTTAATACTTCATCGTCTGCATTTAAAATTAGAGTTTCCCTATTCGTCATATTGGATGCAATTTTCATTTTAGCAGATTTATAATTCTCATAAGTTTTATGAAAATCTATATGGTCTACACTTATATTAGTAATTAAAGCAGTCTGTGGTTTAAATGAAGAAATATCGTCTAATTGGAAACTAGAACATTCAATAACTAATGCATCGCTATCTTTCGCATCTATTAATTTTTTTACTGCGCCAATTCCAATATTTCCTACAGCTTCTGAAGATATAGCTTGATCCTTTAAAATGGCATTTATTAATATGGAGCAAGTCGTTTTTCCATTGGTGCCAGTGACAGCGATTATATTATCAGTTTTTCTGAAAAGATATCCCAGCTCTAAATCAGAAATAATTTTATAATTTGCAGTTTTCAAAAGCCTTACACATGTATTATCAGGCTTTATACCAGGACTTTTCATTATATGATCATACTGCACAGATAAAATATCATTTAGATCTTTAATCAGATAAACATCTTTATCTTTTATGCTATCGGGAAGCTCATCAAAATCTTTAATATTGTCGTCATAGATATAGACCTTATTTCCAATTTCAAGCATTGCTTCAGCAGCCGATAAACCACTTACACCTATTCCCAAGATTAGTATTTTCTTCATTTTAACACCTCTAAATAATTCCCAATATAGCTATTATTGCAAGTATTACCGATGCTATATAGAATCTAGTTATAACTTTAGGCTCACTAAGTCCCTTAGCTTCAAAATGATGATGCAACGGAGCCATTTTAAAAACTCTCTTCCCAGTCAATTTAAACGAGCTTACTTGAATTATTACAGATAAAGTTTCTGCAAAATAGACTCCTCCCAGTATAGGCAAAAATAAACTCAGTTTACTCATGATTGCAATTGCTGCAACAGCTCCACCAAGAGCCAAAGAACCTGTATCACCCATAAAGACTTTTGCAGGATATCTATTTACTCTCAAAAATCCAAGTAGTGCACCTGTGAGCGTAGCTCCAAATACAGAATTGTTGACATTACCCATGCCATAGAGAATTGCAGAAAAAGCAATTAATACAATCGCGCTCACTCCAGTGGCCAAGCCGTCTAATCCGTCAGTTAGATTTACACTATTAACAGTCCCCACAATAACAAATATTATTAAAGGATAGTATAATATTCCAAAATTGACCAATTTCATAGAGGTAAATGGAATATATAGATAAGTGTCTCCTCCATTTTTTATATAAACAAATACTAAAATTATCGCCAATAAAATTTGTCCAATGAGCTTTTGATACGCTCTGAGGCCCAAGTTTCTATCCATAACAATTTTAATATAATCATCGGCATATCCCAATACGCCAAATAGGATCATACTCATTGTACAAATTATTGTAAATGAATCGTGGTTTCTCATTATTAAAAGCGTCAGTACTGTGCTTATCATAAAGATTATTCCACCCATCGTTGGCGTTCCAGATTTTACTAAATGACTTTCGGGCCCTTCTTCTCTAATACTTTGACCAATATTTAATTTTTTTAATCGTGTCACAATTATTGGCGAGAGTATAAATGATATAACAAACGCCAGTATTAAATTTATTTTATCGTTAGATAACATTATTTCTCCTCACAATCGTCCATATTTATTTTAAGCTTAATTATAGAATTTATCAAGTATAAAAGGAAATATGCTTAACGCCTGTTCGCATTAAGCATATCCGGTAGCCGTATATATTAAATAGAAAAACCAAATTCAATGCCTATTAAGGCTCTTTTATGTCACTTTCTTCAGCATCTTTTTGTATTTTTTCTTCATTTATAATCCCGTCTTTTAATTCTTCGTCTATATTTTTTATATCTTTTAAACTTTCAGGGTCTTTGAAATATATTTTAAGCTCCATATCTTTAGCAATCTTTGATCCAGCTTTTGGTTCTTGTAAATATGCATAACCTTCGCCTTCAGTTAAAAGTATAATATTCTTTTTGTCGCAATACGCTTCAATCTCTTCTGATGTTTTGCCATTGAAATTTGGAAGTATATTATCATTTTTATTATCTTCTAGATATAGATCTATAATATCACCATGCTTTGCAATATCTCCTGCTTTTGGAAATTGATCTTTGACCAATGTATTATCGGTTATATCAATATATTCAGTAGAATATTTTAATCCTTTAAGTGCCAAAGTTTTTCCGGCATCACCAATATACATATATTGGACATCAGGAATTACAATATCTTCTTCGATTATTTCATTATTATCTGTAGGATCAATAATGCTTGGTTCTATACCTAAATAATTTAAAGTCTTTTCGAAAATTTCTGCAGCAAAAGGTGCGGCAACTTGCGAGCCATAAGCTACACCTTTAGGATTGTCCACTATTAATAAAACTGACAGTCTAGGCTTTTCAATTGGAGCCATTCCGACAAATGATGATATATACTGGTCTTGACCATATTTTCCATCGGCTGAAACTCTATTAGCTGTGCCAGTTTTACCGCCTATTCTATAACCTGGCACTGCCGCATTTTTTCCAGAGCCAAAATCTACTGTATAATTCATCATATCTAACATAGTCTTAGCAGTTTCCTCAGATATAATTTGTCTTTTTTCCTCAACTCTAATATTTTTTACAGTTTTTCCATTGTTATCAACAAATTCTTTTACAATTCGTGGAACCATCAATTTTCCATCATTGGCAATTGCAGAGGCCGCATTAATTAATTGAATGGGAGTAACTGCAATACCATGACCATAAGACATAGTTGCTAAATTAATTTCTTTTATTTCATCTACACTCTTTGGTATTATGCCAGCCTGTTCAGCAGGAAGCATAATTCCAGTTTTTTCTCCAAAACCAAAAGCTTTTATATATTTGTAAAACGATTCTTTGCCTAATTCTCTTGCAATATGCACAAATGTTGGATTGCATGATTTGGCTAGTCCATCTTTCATTGTAATATCGCCATGAGGTTCTTTATAAGAGACACATTTTAGAGGCTGCGAGCCTTTAATATCTCTAATATATCCAGTGCAATAATAATGTTTATTAGGATTTGTGGAATTATTTTCCAAAGCTGCTGCTGCCGTTATAATTTTAAAAGTAGAACCTGGCTCATAAAGATCATTCACAGCAAAATTTCTCCAATTTGAGTACCATTGTTCTGAAATTTGCTTTTTATCTAATTCCTTCCACATTGCATTTTGTTCATCACTAATAGCTTCTCTGGGCAGATTTGGATTATATTCTGGCATATCTACCATTGCCAAAATATCTCCAGTTGCTGGCTCTTGAATTATAACTGTAACTGCAGATGCATCAGATGCTTCTAAAGCTCTTTTGGCAGCGTTTTGAGCAATTTCTTGAATGTTTTCATCTATTGTTAGTACTGCATTCAAACCATTATCTGGTTCATAAATTTTTTCTTTAGCAAAAGGCATCTGTCTGTTTTTAGCATCAGCAGTTTTCAATCTCCTGCCTGGAAAACCCGCTAAATCATCGTTATACGAAGCCTCAATGCCATATTGACCAACATTGTCTACATTTGTAAAACCCAAAACATGAGATGCTAATGTTCCTTTTGGATAAAATCTTCTAGTTCCATCAACAACTTCAACTCCAGGAATATTTTTATTTCTAATTTCCATGGCTAAATCTCTATCTATCCACTGCTCCACTTTCACTCGTTTAGTAGTTTGGATAATATCTAAGATTTCTTCATAATCTCTATTTAATAATGATGAAAGATCGCTTGCAACAATTTCTCTCATCGTTTTATTGTCTTTTATAATTTGATTCGTGTAATCTTCTGGATTGACATAGACCGTCGATGCGCTAATGTTTATGGCGAGCTTTTTACCATTGCGGTCTAATATATCTCCACGATCTGAAACAATATTTTCAGATCTAGTCATAGAATCTACCGCTTTTTTTCTATATTCGCTACTTTCAATTATTTGTATTTTAAAAAGCTGAGCCAGTATAATTATGGATAATAAGATAAAGAATACCAAAATAAATGCGATTCTTTTATTTTGGCTCCTTTTTCTACTTTGCACACGGCTCTTTCTTATATTCGATTTATTGGTTCGTTTCAACTTTACGCTCCTCGTATAATATTCTTATAGTAATAATTATTATATTCTAAGCCATAAAATCTAAATATTCAAATAATTTATGGTAGCAATTTTAATATGAATCAGTAAAAGATTTTATCATCGCCTGAATTTCGTCAATAATCTTATGTTTTTCTTTGCTAGGTTCTTTCGTTTCAAAGTCTTCAAAAGTGAAATATACTATTTGACTTTCATCGGGGTAAACCATTCCTAACTTATATTGAGCTTCTTCAACAATATTTGCATCGGTCTTTAAAGTTTCAATTTTTCCTGATAGACTTGTCAGCTGTTTTTCCAGTTCTGCAATTTCTAAATCTAAATTATGTAATTTAGTTTTATTGCTCGTGATGCTAGTATATCCGGTCAAGACTACAAGTCCCGAAAAGAATATCGCCAAAACAATCAGCGCATAGCTAATTTTAGTAAAGGCTTTAGCTTTTCTCTTTTTATTCTTTTTAACACGATAAAGATTTAAATCTATTTTATTGTTTACTGTTACGGTGCCTTCATTATCTTTTTGGTATATCTTTGGTTTTCTAACGCGTGCTTCCATTTTATTCACCTATATCTTTTCACATATTCTAAGTTTTGCTGAATGTGATCTTTTATTGTATTTCAATTCTTCTTCACTAGATACAATCGGTTTCCTATTTATAATTCGCACTTCTCTTTTCTTATCACAAATGCATATGGGTGATGTCGGCGGACAGATACAATCAGAATTTAAATATCTAAAAGTACGTTTAACGATTCTATCTTCTAATGAGTGGAAGCTTATAACTAGCAATCTTCCTTTTGGTTTTAATCTTTTGACACATCTTTCTAAGGTTTTTTCTAAAACATTTAATTCATCATTTACTTCAATTCTCAAAGCTTGAAAAGTCTGTTTTGAAGGATGACCTCCAACTCTTCTAGCCGATTTGGGAATCGCAGCTTTTATAATTTCATTCAATTCAAAAGTCGTATTTATTG
Organism: Tissierellia bacterium; assembly: GCA_030537765.1. Taxonomy (GTDB): domain Bacteria; phylum Bacillota; class Clostridia; order Tissierellales; family Peptoniphilaceae; genus JAUNVH01. The sequence goes on from JAUNVH010000013.1 coordinate 8,784, forward strand.
GTCCGTTTTTTCTTGCATTAACAATGAACTTTGCAATCCTATTGGCCCATTTTTCTTCGCCATATTTATAAATAATATCGGCTAATTTGTTTTCAGAGTATTCGTTTACGATAGTTCGTGCGTTGAGCTTTGAGTCTCTGTCCATTCTCATATCTAATGAAGCATCAAATCTATACGAAAACCCTCTTTCACCAGAATCAAATTGATGCGAAGACACTCCCAAATCCATTAATATTCCATCTACATTTTCGATATTATATTTTTTTAATACTTCTTCGAAATTAATAAAATTTGTATTTTCTATTATAACTTTGTCTTTAAATTCGCTGAGTCTTTTGCTAGCAGCTTCAATTGCATTTTCGTCTTGATCTAGCCCTATAAGCTTACCTTTATCGAGTTTTTTTAAAATTTCTAATGAATGACCGCCACCGCCAAGCGTGAAATCCATATATATTCCATCAGATTTTATATTTAAACCTTCCAAGACTTCATCTAATAAGACTGGTTTGTGATGAAAATTTTTCATTATATACCTAGTTCTGCCATATGCTCTGCAATTTGTTCATAGGAAAGATTGTCATCACCAATATATTCATTCCAAATTTTCGCAGACCATATTTCAATTCTATTGGGAGCTCCGATTATGACGGCTTCTTTTTCTAGACCGGAATGTTCTCTTAGATTTGTGGGTATTAGAACTCTCCCTTGTTTGTCTAATGTACTTTCTGTGGCACCTGAATAAAAAAATCTAGTGAACGCTCTGGCATCTTTCATTGCTAGAGGTAGTTCTTTAAGTTTTATCTCGAGATCTTTCCATTCTGATTTTGGAAATACGAATAGACAAGAATCGAGACCTTTAGTCATGACAAAATCATCGCCAAGGCTTTCTCTAAATTTTGATGGAATTATTAATCTGCCTTTAGTATCCAAATTATGATGAAATTCACCAAGAAACATCCCGATCACCCACTTTCTTATCCACTTCATACCACTTCGTACCACTTTAATAACATTTTACACCATTTTAGAGATAAAAGCTATACCTTTTTGGAACTTTTTTACTTTTTTCGACAAAAAAATACGTCCGATGAAATCGAACGTAATAAATTTAATAATTTTATTGAGTTTTATTTTTTTTATTGCCATAAATCATTATTAAGCATCCTGTAATTATTCCTATTACACTTACGATTTGTGCTACTCTAAATGATCCTAGCATTAAACTATCTGTTCTTAGTCCTTCTACGAAGAATCTAATAAGTGAATATAAGATTAAATAAGTGGCCGCCATCTGTCCAGAAAATTTTTTGTGCTTTCTGACATAAAAATATATTATTAAAAATATAATAATGTCACCGATGGATTCATATAAAAATGTGGGATGAACTTTTACACCATCTACTATAATTCCCCACGGAAGATCTGTCGGTCCTCCATGAGCTTCTTGATTTATAAAATTACCCCATCTCCCAATACCTTGGGCTAACACAAGACCCGGTGAAACAATATCAAAAATGTCAAAGAATTTAACTTTTTTAACTCTAGAATAAATATAGCATACTATTATGCCGCCAATTATTCCGCCATGTATTGCTAATCCTCCACCTCTGATATTTAAAATTTCTTTTGGATTGGAAAGATAAAATTCTGGATTATGAAATATGACATAATATAGTCTGGCTCCCAAAATTCCTACTATAATTGCATAAATTGCAAAGGTGTAGAAATCATCTTCGGAAAAATTTTCTATATTTTTGGCTTGTTTGCCTCCAAGGAATACGGCTATCATCGCGCCAATTGCTATTAGTATTCCATACCACATTATTTCTATGCCAAAAATTTTAAACGCAACGGGATTCATTAGCTGTTTTTATTCCATTCTTCTATAATTTTTATCCCCGAGCTTGCACCTATTCTTTCAGCGCCCGCATCAATCATTGACTTTGCACCTTCAAGATCTCTAACTCCCCCAGATGCTTTTACTTTTAAATTGTCGCCTACAGTTTGTTTCATCAATTTGACATCTTCTACAGTTGCACCTGAAGTACCAAAACCTGTAGAGGTCTTTACAAAATGTGCTCCAGCTGCTTTTGAAAGTTCGCATGCCTTTATCTTTTCTTCATCATTTAAATAGCATGTTTCTATGATAACTTTTACTATATTTTCATTGGCTGCTTTTACGACTTCTTCAATATCTTTTTTTACTGCATCGTAATTTTTAGCTTTTAGTTCTCCAATATTTATTACCATATCAATCTCAGTCGCACCATCTTCTATTGCTTTTTTCGTTTCAAAGGCTTTGGCTTCTGTTGTCATTTGGCCTAAAGGAAATCCAACTACGGCTGCAACTTTTACATCTGTGTCTTTTAGTATCTCATAGCAATCTTTCACCCAGTAACCATTAACGCATACTGCATAAAAATTATATTCTTTTGCCTCTTCGCAAAGTTTTTTAATATCTTCTTTTTGTGCATCGGCCTTTAATAATGTATGGTCGATATATTTATTAATTTGCATATTAGTCCTCCAAATCTTCTGGTAATTCATAATTGTGATATATTTCTTGAACGTCGTCATTGTCTTCGAGCATTGATATGAGTCTGTTCATATTCTTTATATCTTTTTCATCAGTCAATTTTACATAGCTTTGTGGTATATAGCTTAATTCACTGGCCAAAAATTCTAAATCTTTATTTTCAAGACCTTTTCTGACTGCTATATAATTTTCTGGTGCAGTTGTAATCTCTATTACACCATCATCCACATTAAAATCTTCAGCCCCAAGTTCTAGTGCTTCCATCATGAGTTCATCTTCATCTATATTTTCAGTAACCTCTATTGCAATTACACCTTTTTTATCAAACATAAATGAAACGCATCCTGATTGTCCTAAATTTCCACCGTTTTTGTCAAAAGCATGTCTGACATCTGGAGCTGTTCTGTTGCGATTATCAGTCAAGCATTCAACCATAACAGCTATACCTTGAGGTCCATAGCCTTCGTAAATTATTTCGTCATAATTTTCTTGAACGCCTTCACCAGTCCCGCGTTTAATTGCTCTGTCTATATTGTCATTTGGCATATTGACAGCCTTTGCTTTGTCGATTGCGACTTTTAAAGCTTGATTATATTCTGGATCTTTTCCACCTTCTCTTGCAGCAACCATTATATATCTTGCAAGCTTCGTAAACTCCTTTGCTCTTTGAGCATCAGCTTTTCCTTTTTTGTTTTTTATATTATGCCATTTGGAATGTCCTGCCATATTTTCACTCTCCCATTCTTTCGTTATTTTATCATAATTAATTATTTAATCAAAATATTTATCAAATGCTGGTGGCAAAACTCTTTTATGCGCAGTATTATTGTGCATATTTGATATTCTATCCTTTAGATTCTCATCACCATTTTTATTCAGTATATATTCATCAATTTCATCATAGGTAAATCCAATTTCATCTTCATCACTTTGGCCTTCCCAAAGTCCTGCAGATGGTTTTTTATTTATAATATCGTCTGGAATTTGTAAATATTTAGCAAAGCCATAAAGATAACTTTTTGGAATATTTATAAGCGGCAAAAGATCTACTCCACTATCGCCATGTTTAGTAAAATAGCCAATATAATATTCACTCAAATTGGAAGATCCGCATACTAAATAGCCCAAAGACTGAGCATAATAATAAAGAGTCGTCATTCTAAGCCTGGGCTTTATATTTGAATAGGCCAAATTATTATTATAATCTTTTATATTCTTGACCATTTCATCATATACAGTAGTCAAATCAACTTCCGTAAAGGGAATATCTAAGGCATTTATAACTTTTAAAGCATCAATCTTATCTTTATCTATTGAATGGCATGGCATAATTATGGCTAGCGATTCATTGCCAAAAGCTTTTTTTGCTAAGGCAGCTATCACTGAAGAATCCAATCCTCCACTGAGTCCATATACAATGCCTTTACAATTGGCATCAAAGACAATTTTTCTCATCCAATTTACTAAATCATTTGCCAATTGTTCATATTTAATCTTTTGCTTCAATTTCAACACCTTCCATAATCATATTCTTCGTAATTATATTAAATTCACCACTCAAAATATTTTGCATCTCTTTTTCAAACGCTTCATATTCATCTTGTGGAATTACAATATCCATTAGAACTTGATCTAAAAATTCCATATTATTAATTTTGTAACCTAAATTCATCAATATATTTTCAATTTTTCCATGATGCGTATAATCATATTTAAATTTGATATTATAATGCTCTTTCATCATAACTCTTTTAGCATTATTTATGGCTATGACAGCGCCATTTGAATAGGCCCTAATTAGGCCGCCAGCCCCTAGCATTATGCCACCAAAATATCTAGTCACAACTATTACGCAGTTTACAATATTTTCTCTTTTCATCACTTCTAATATTGGAATTCCTGCCGTACCAGAGGGTTCTCCATCGTCTGAAAAGCGTTGTACCATTGCTTTTTCGCCTATTATATAAGCATAGCAATTATGTGTTGCATCATGGTTTTTGCTCTTAATTTTATCAATAAAATCGAGTGCTTGTGCCTCAGTTTCTATAAATTGCGTATAACCAATGAATTCAGATTTTTTTACAATAAAGCTATCTTCTCCATAGCCTTTAACAGTTTTATACATTATATCACCATATACTTTTCATATCGAATCTTACCCATTTTATCTAAATTGCCAACTACTAATACATAATCATCTTTATATTCAATCGAATCGGCCTTATATATCTTTAGAAGATAGTCCAATTCATCTAGGCTATTATATGGAAAATGTAGCACCACTTTTTGTTTTTCTAAATCAAGAATATGCTCAATGGTCTCAAGTAATCTATCAATATTTATATCTTCTTTTGCTGAAATAAAAACTTTAGGTTCCTTATCTGCAAAATTGAAAATCAAATCTTCCATATCAATTTTATCAATTTTATTAAATACATAGATTATAGGAATATTTTCAATCTCCAATTCGTCAAGCATTTTCTCCGTAGTTTGAAGTTGAAGAGATAGATTGTCTTGTGATATATCTGATACGATTAAGATTAGATCACTATGTTCAATTTCTTCTAATGTACCTTTAAATGCTTCGACTAGATTAGTTGGCAGTTTGGAGACGAATCCAACAGTATCAGATAGTATAATCTCTCTGCCCGATGGCAAATTGGTGCTACGCAGACTCGTATCTAATGTGGCAAATAGCATATCATCGGCATAAAGCTGAGCCTTAGTTTGAGATCTGCCTTCTTTTACTAGTCTGTTCATTAAAGTCGATTTGCCTGCATTAGTATATCCAATCATACTGACGAGCGGAATTAAGGATTTAGATCTTCTAGACCTTTTTATATCTCTATTCAATCTAATATTTTTTAATTTCTTCTTTATATTGTCAATTTCTCTTTTTATATGTCTCCTGTCAGTTTCAAGTTTCTGTTCTCCAGGTCCCCTTGTGCCAATTCCTCCGCCTTCTCTTGATAGATAATCAGAATAACCAATAAGGCGCGGCAATCTATATTCTAATTGAGCCAATTTAACTTGAAGTTTACCTTCATTAGACTGTGCTCTTTTGGCAAATATATCTAGGATTAAATCTGTTCTATCTATAATCTTTTTTTCTATAATCTTTTCTAGATTTTTCATCTGAGAACCTGATAGTTCATCATTAAATATTATGACATCGGCTTCTAATTCTTTTGCCAGATCTCTAATCTCTTTTGCTTTTCCACTACCGATATAAGTCTTAGGTTCAATTTTTTCTCTATTTTGTATATCTTTTGCGACTACAATTAGATTTGCTGCTATTGCTAATTGCTCGAGCTCATCTAGGGAGTCATCATTATCATTTTCTATGCTAAGAGCTATTAAATAAGCCTTTTCTTTCATATTTTCGTCTATTTTTAACACTCCTTTATGCACATTATAACATATAAAAAGCCTTCGTAACCATATTGAAAACATTTTTTAATATCATAAAAATCGTAGATATGTTATAATTATTCTATGTAGTTTATAGGAGGAATGAAATGTCTAATAATAGAAAGAGGAGTAAAACCAATTCAGCTGCATTTTCTATATTGAAGATTATAAAAGTTTTACTCATAATTCTACTTATAGCGATAATTATAGCTGGCATAATAATAGGTTCAATGGTACTGGGAGTTGTTAAAAATGCACCAGAGATTGATCCAACGACTATAATTCCATCGCTTAGTCAAACATCTACTATTTATGCAAATGACGGGCAATTGATTGAAAAAATTCAGACTACCGAATTTAGAACAGTCGTGCCTTATGATAGAATCCCAAAATATCTTGAAGACGCATTTATATCTATTGAAGATGAGAGGTTTAGACAGCATAATGGTGTAGATATAATTGGAATAGGTAGTTCGACAATTGAAAACATAAAACATGGACGCATTGTCAGAGGAGCAAGTACAATAACCCAACAGCTTGTTGGTAATATGTATCTAGACAGAACTGAAAAGACTCTTGATAGAAAACTAATAGAGGCTTATTTAGCAATGCAAATGGAACAGAAGCTTTCGAAAGAGCAAATTATGGAAGCATATCTAAATAGAATCAATTTAGGTCAAGGTGCATACGGCGTTCAAGAGGCCAGTCAGACATACTTCTCAAAGAATGTCGAGGAATTGACATTGGCTGAAGCCGCTTTATTTGCTGGAATTGTAAAAAGCCCTACAAATTATCAGCCCATAAAACGAATTGAGCCAAGTGATTATGATCCCGATACTATGGATAAAGTTGGCGAAATTGACGTATTAGGTAAAAATATGTATTTGATCTATAATCAAAATTCAGTTGACAGACAACATATAGTTTTAAAGCAGATGTTAAAACTTGGCTTTATCGATCAAAGTCAATATGATGAAGCTCTAAACGAAGATATCCGCTTAGCCATCAAGCCTGGTCAAAAAGTACTTCATTCTATGACATCTTATCCGATGGATTTTGTAAAACGTGAAGCCACACAGGCGCTATCAGAGCATTTCAACGTCTCATATGAAGAGGCTGGCATACTTCTAAATACTGGTGGATTTAAAATTTATTCTACAATAGATTTAAAGATGCAAAAGAAATTAGAAAATATTTACGAAAACTTTACGGAATTAATTGCCGGCTCTCCCGACAATTTTAAAGAACCATTCTTGATAAATTGGAGCATGAGTAAGACGGGCAATATAATAGATTCAGCAGGTAGAATAGTCTATTACAAATATGGCAATCTATTTGACCAAAATGCACTAGTATTGCCACAGAGCTCTTACGATGTAACAAATGACGGATTATTGCTAAAAACTCAGATATTTAGAGCATATGAGGATACAATTTCACTCGATCCATGCTATACAATAAATGCTGAAAAGAATTTGGTAGTCCACGATGTAGGCCCAATTGTAGTCCCAAAAGATCTATATAAAGTAAATGAAGAGGGCCATATATTAATTAGTAATAAATTCTTAAAACAGAAAGAGAATTTCTATTCAATCGATGAAAATGGCATTTTAAGAATACCGGAACAATTTGTTCCAATACAAAAAGATGGCATTGTTCAACCTCAAAGTGCGACTGTAATCATGGATTATCATAAAGGTGAAATCGTAGCATTAGTGGGCGGAAGAGATGTTTCTGGAAATAGAATATTAAATAGAGCTACTGCTTCACCTAGACAACCAGGTTCATCTATAAAGCCACTTTCAGTATATTTAACTGCTGTAGCAAATGGTAAAGGGGCAGGTTCCATAGTAGACGACGTACCAATAACTGTCGGAGGCCAAGCTTGGCCCAGAAATGTTGACAAAAGATATCACGGTTTAGTGACATATAGAGATGCTATGATCTATTCTCACAACGCTTCTGCAGTATCTATAGTAAAAGAAATTGGAATCAAAAATTCTCTCGATATGTTAGAAAAATTAGGCATAATCGATAAGGAGAATCCAGAAAAAGATAGCATAATAACTTCTGTAGAAAATCGTGAAACAAATGATGAAAACTATTCCGCATTGGCGCTTGGAGGCATGACAAGAGGCATTACGCCACTCGAGATGACAGCTGCATATGGCGCAATTGCCAATGATGGAAATTATATTAAACCAAAATCATTTACAAAAATTTTGGACGTAAACGATAATTTAATAGTCGAAAATAAAACACATATGACAAAAGCCGCATCACCAGCAGAAGCATATGTCGTAAAAGATATGATGACAAGCGTAGTTAATAAAGGCTATTATGGTAAATATGCAAAAATCGATAATATGATAACAGCCGGTAAAACTGGAACGACTCAAGAGAGAGCTGATATCTGGTTTATAGGCTTTACACCATATTACGCAATAGGCACATGGATTGGAAACGACTCTCCAAAAATTAATATCTCTCAAGGTTCAGACACAGCAGCCAAGTTTTGGAGAATGATTGGCGAAAGTATACATGAGGGCTTAGAGCCAATTGAAGAATTTGAAAGACCAGATGGAGTTGTAGAAGTTAAAGTTTGTAAACAAAGCGGCAAATTGCCATCTAGTTCATGTTCGACCATTACTGAACTTTTTCCAGAAAGCAGCGTTCCAACTGAAAGATGTGATCAGCACAAATACTTGCAAGTATGTTCAATTTCTGGAAAGATTGCATCTAAATGGTGTCCAAGTTCATTAGTTGAATCGAGATCTTATTTCGTGCGTGAACCGGCATACAAGGCAGAAGACCATGGCGGAGTATATCCACCAGACTATTCTAGCCAACCGCCAAGTTCATATTGCGATGTGCATACTGAAGATGCCTATTACGATTTCTTCTATGGACCAAATAGAGGAAGTAGTAACAGTTCTGATAAAGATAATGATTAAATAAAAAAGCTGAATCTTTTTTGATTCAGCTTTTTTCATATCAAAAGTAGTATTAATTTTCTCCCATTTTAAAATATATTAAAATCAGATTTTAATAATTATAATCTTTTATTCTATAAACTTTATATCCATCTTTTCTAACATTATTAATTATAACCCCAGTTTTTGGTAATGATTCTATAACCTTACCATTGCCTAGATAAATCATCATATGGCCATTTTCACCACTCTTACTGAGTATATCTCCTCTTTTTAATTGACTCATGGGTACAATCTCGAATGCATCAGAATAGTCTATTGTCCAAGTGTAGAGCACAGAATCTCGATAAATACCTGCACAGTCCATAGCAGTAGCTACAAGGCCTGAACAATCTAGAGATGAATATGGTGTATTTATTAAGTTCTTAGCGGCAGCAATCATTGCTTCTTTTTGTAAATCTAAGCCTTCGAATTCTGAAAAGAACCAATATAGATCACCTATTCTTCTGCCCTTGTCGATCTCTTTGAAAATCAAATTAGTATTTCCTTGATATAAAGAAATCATGCCTTCTTCATAAAACTCAATTAACATGTCTATATCTATATAAGATTCCACATAAGTTTCTTTATCGCCCATAAAGCTAAAGCCAGCTACTATTGAGGTGTTTATATTATTATCTACGCCCTCTATTTCTATTGGCATCGTCAATAAAACACCCACAGGGGCATTGAGTATATAATCGTTTATATACCTCTCAGCTTCATCTGTTCTTTGATAGAAACAGTATCCTTCTTTTGGAATATTGACTTCTCCTTTTACAATTTCGGCAGTTTGCAAAATATCATTTTTACAAACGATAAACACTCCTTTTGGTAAATTGATTTTTCCTCCAACAGCTGAATTGAATATATAAAAACCTTTATCTAATTCTAAGCTTTCAGCACGGTTAAATTGAGGTTTTTCATCGACTGAAGATTTTGAACTGTCTATTATTATTGTCTTGGTAGCCTCATCGTAATCGACAAAAAAGTTTAGAGCTTTACCTAAATCTCTAAGTTTAAAATAATTATTGTCCTCAATTAAATACGCATCTATATCAGTTTTTACGCCATCAACTCTGACAGTTTGCTCGCTTTTTATTGCATTGGCCTTATTATAGATAGGATTGCCAGTATCAGATGTATTGACATATATCTTATCTTTAAAAATCTCTACTGTCGATGTTTCTTTGTCGAAATAGACATCGAAACTGGAGAGAGTATCCCTCATTGCGCTTGCTATGTCTCGCAATTTAAAATAATTATATCCATCGATATTATAAGACATTATCTCTACAATTTCTCGATCTAATTCAATTTGATTTCTCTTTCCCAAAGCTTCTTTGGCATATGCTTTTGTATTTACTAAAAACAAAATTGCTAAGGCCAGTATAAGTGTTTTCTTAATATTTTTCATCTCTACTCCTTCTTTTGTCTTTGACTATTCAAATTGTCTAATTTAAAATATCTATTTTCTATTTTTAAATACTACTTTATCTTTCCAATAAATTAATTCCAGCGATTAGATTGTTTTTTAATAGACATGCAGTAGTTACAGAGCCTATTCCTCCAAATACAGGCGTTATATATTTAACTTTATCGCTTACTTCGTCAAATTTTACATCGCCACAGAGTTTACCGTCTTCATTCTCGCTCATGCCTACATCTATGACTATTGAATCTTTTGTGAAATATTGCATATCAAATATTTCAGCTTTTCCGACTGCACATACTACAATATCTGAAGATTTTGAAAGTTTTTTGACTTTTTCATTATCACTTTTACTATGCGTAATAATTACACTTGCGTCCTCTTTTAACATCATCATAACTAAAGGCTTACCGACAACTTCCGTTCTGTTCATTATCAAAACCGTTTTTGATTTTAAATCTATATCATAAAACTCTAAGAGTTTCATAATTGCATTGGGGGTACATGGCAATAAATTTTCGAAATTACCACTAAATAATCTATTTAAATTCTCACTATTGATACAATCGACGTCTTTTAAAGGGTTTATCAATTCAGAAATCTCTTTCGAATTAATCTGTTTTGGAAAAGGCCTAAGTGGCATTATGCCTGAATATTCATTATCTGTATTCAATTTATTTATCAAGTTTAAAAATTCATCTCGACATACATCTGACGCTAGCTTGAAACTCTCATAAGGCATATTGACACTCTCGCAAGCCTTTATCATCCCTCTTTCATATGATATATCTGATGGATCTTCCCCAATTCTTATAATTGCCAATTTGGGAAATTCATTATAGTCTTTTAATTTAGCCGCAATTTCTTCTTTTATTTTATCAGCTACAGCTTTTCCCTTTAAAATATTTGCCATGACTCTCTCCTTTACTAATCGTTTTCTAATTCTTTTAAATCTTCCCCAACATCTTTATCTCTATTCGATTCTGATTTATTTTTATAATCATTATCGATTTTTCCTGTATCATATATTTCGTCGATATTATAATTTGAAAGTAATATATCGCCATCTGATTCGATTTTTACTCTCACTTGATTTTGCATCGGATTGTTGCTAATTACAGTGCCCTTACCATCTTCAGTTTTGACAATAGCACCAAGTTTGGGCATTTTTTTTAGCATTTCTTCATAGCCTTCTTGTTCATATCTCAAACAGCACATAAGACGACCACAAATCCCTGATATTTTAGTTGGATTTAATGACAAACTTTGGTCTTTGGCCATTTTTATCGATACGGGATTAAATTCACATAGATATGAAGAGCAACAAGTTTCTCTGCCACAGCAACCTAAAGCTCCCAAATGTTTCGCTTCATCCCTAACACCAATTTGTCTCAGTTCAATTCTAGTTTTGAATATGGCGGCTAAATCTTTGACCAATTCTCTGAAATCAATTCTGCCATCGGCTGTGAAATAGAATAAAATTTTGTTATTGTCAAAAGTGTACTCTGCATTGATAAGCTTCATCTTTAAACCATGAGCTTTAATTTTTTCTTCACACAATACGAGCGCCTCTTCAGCTCTTCTTACATTATCTTGATATTTTATTTCATCTTCTGTTGTGGCGATTCTAATCACAGGCTTTAAATTCTTAACTATTTTACACTCTGAGACTTTTTTCTTGCCCACTACTACTTTTCCATATTCAACGCCTCTTATAGTCTCTACAATGACATTGTCACCTAAATTTATATCCATATCTGCGGGATCAAAGTAGTAAATCTTTCCCGCTTTTTTAAATCTCACTCCTACTACATTTATCAATTACATTCCTCCAATATATTTAAAAACATCAGCTCTAGATTGAGCATGAAGTTAGAATTTCCTTCTAATTTTTTTGAAAAATCGTTTATACTATTTAATATCTTATCAATATTATTTAAAGATAAAAAGCTTTGAGTCTTGAGTATATCGATTTTATCACGATTTATAATTTGTGCATCTTCTTTTAATAGAGTATATCTATAAAGATCAGATGCCCAAAGTTCATAAATTTCTACTATTGTGTTCATATAATCTTTATTGTTTTCAAAAAATTCTTGATTATTAACAAATGATGCCATCCCACCTTTGATGACATTGTCCAGTATATTTAAAGACTTATCTCTTATAGCATTAAAATTCTCGTCTTCGATCAATTTTACCGCTCTGCCGATTGAACCTTTTGAAAAATCTGCTATAAAACTTGCTTTTTCACCATTTATATTATAGTTTTTACTCAAATATTCAATAATTTTAAAATTGTCTAATGGAAAAAATTTATATAATTGGCATCTAGAGAGTATTGTGGGTAAAAGTCTTTTTGGATTGGAGCTAAGCAATATAATTTTGAGATAAGAAGGTGGCTCTTCCAATGTTTTCAAAAATGCATTCTGTGCCTCTTTATTCATCAAATCGGCATGGTCTATTATAAATACTTTCAATTCCGATTCATAAGGCCTGACATTTGCATTTTCAATTAAATTTGATATGGTTTCTTTGCGTATTAAATTATTTTCTGGCTTTACATAAAATAGATCCGGATGAGTATGGTTTGAAAATTTATAGCATGATGGACAATTTCCGCAAGGTCTTTCGACCTTTGATGGGCATAGCAAAGCCTTGGCAAAAATATTTGCAATATATTTTTTGCCAACGCCTGAATTGCCACTGAACAAAAAAAGATGACCTATCTCTCTTTGTTCTATCATTCTCATTAAACTATTGATAATTGCATCATGTCCTATTACTTCTTTAAAATTCATTACAATGCGATAGTCTTATCTACATCAACTATAAATAGATGAGCTCCAGAAACTATGATGTTTCCGTCTTCAGATTTAAATTCTTCGTCTTTAACCGATTTTTTTATAATATTCTTTACAAAATCTAATTCATCATCTTCAACGCCAATTAAAAAAGTTGAATTACCACTCTTTAAAAAGCCTCCAGTAGATGCTAGTTTAGTTATTTTTATATTTTCTTCAGTAAAGTTTTTAACAGCTTCATTTACAAACTTATCTTGTATAATCGCAATAATAAGCTTCATTCTTTGCCTCCTAATAATTTACATATTCTTCTATATCTAAAATAAATATATTTGCTCCGCCAACTTTGACTTCCATAGGATATGGAACATAATTATCTCCAGGTATAGTCATCGTTAAAAGAGATGTAGTTATTTCTCTAGTTTTGCAATTGTCTTCAATAATCTTAATTGCCTTTTCAACTCTTTCATCATCCACACCTAAAAGTAAAGTAGTATTTCCGCTTTTTAAAAATCCACCAGTTGATGCCAATTTAGTAACTCTATAATCTTCTTGCATCAACTCATCAATCAGAATATGCGAATCCTGATCTTGAACTATGGCAACTATTAATTTCATTATTATTCCTCCATTTTGCTATTTATAATATTTATACATTCAGTTTTAATTTCTAAAACTGATTTAGTTCCATCTATTATATATAATTCCCTATCATAAATTTGTAAAGCTTTTTGATAGCCTTCATAAACCAAATTGTGAAAATCTTCACCTGCATTTTCTATTCTATCAAATTCAAAAACTTTTTGCTTGCGTTTTAATGTCGTTATTGGATCAATATCTATAAATATAACTAAATCTGGCAAGCAATCGCCTATTGCAAATTTATTTATATCATAGACCTCTTTTATGCCTAAATTTCTCGCATAGCCTTGATATGCCAAAGAAGATATAACAAATCTGTCACAAATTACTAAGGCATCTCTCTTTATCGCAGGTCTTATAATTTCGTCCACATTTTGGGCTCTCTGTGCAGCAAATAAAAGCGCTTCTGTTTTTTTAGACATATGCCTATTTTCATTATCCAAAAGCCCTTTTCTAATGCTTTCTCCGATAGAAGTTCCACCCGGCTCCCTAGTCATAACTATATCATCAATTTTATCTTTATAATAATTATAAATTTCATTGGCAATAGTAGTCTTTCCGCTGCCATCCGGTCCTTCTAGTGCTATAAATAATCCTCTATTTTTATTCATCTTCTTCCACCACAGCAATTTTATTCATATTATCAGTTAAATTCACTATATTAAAATTATTATCTATTAAAAATTTAAGATAGTCTAGAATTTCTTTAGTAATCAATTCACCAGGCGCCAATAAAGGCACACCTGGGGGATATGGAATAACTGAAACTGCGCTTGTATATCCCAAAGATTCTTCGAGCTTAATAGACTTTTTCTTTCCAAAGTATGCTAAACTTGGTTTCATCTTTATTATTGGTCTTGGCATGTCTAAAGAAATATCTAAAATATTTTCTCTCTTATAATTAATTGCTATTTCTCTAACAGCATTTAGCAGTTTTTCAAAATCGTTTTTTGTATTCATAACAGTAGTTACTGCCAAGACATTGTAATAATCGCTCATCTCCATACGTATATTATAATCTTTATATAAGATTTCTTGCAAGCTGTTTCCTCTTATTCCTTCGATTCCAAATAAAATTTTGGTAATATCTAAATCGTAAATTGTTTCATCTTTAAAATCTTTTATGAACAGATTTACATTAGGTATAGATTCTAATTGGTTAATTATCCACTCCATAAATTCATAATTATTATCGAGTCTATTCCCGCCAATTTCGTCCATATAAGCTACTGCCATCTCGTTCGAGAGAGTAAATAGATAAGATGGCGAAGTTGTAGTATAGAGTTGATAACGGTCTTTCAATCTATCCATGTCGATTCTATCTGAACAGACATGCAGCATAGAAGTTTGAGTAAGGCCAGTTATCGTCTTATGAGTGGAATGGATCACAATATCTGCACCACATTTGATTGCAGATTTCGGCAATTTTTTTGAAAATACAAGATGCGATCCATGAGCTTCATCTACTATTAAAATTTTACCATAACTATGCACTATATCGGCAATCGCTTCTATATCACTTACTACACCATAATAATTTGGACTTGTGATTATCACAGCTTCTATTTGAGGGTCTTTTTGTAGATGCATCTTTACATCTTCGACATTTATACCTGAAAGCAATTTATTCTTATTATTATAGTTTGGATATAAATATTTAGGTTTTAAATCATTTAGTATTAAAGAATTATAAATAGATTTATGAGAGTTTCTTTGAATTAAAACTTTTGAACCTCTATCAAGACACGCGCTCATTGCAATATAATTGCTTCCAGTAGAGCCATTTACGCCATATAGAGTATGCTTAGTCCCCATAATCTTTGCAGCCAATTCTTGCGACTGCTTTATAATGCCATTGGGTTCCAAAAGATTATCCATACCATAAGTTTCAGTCGTGTCCATCATTGGCATTAAATTCCAGTCAATATTTGTTATTTTACCAGCATGCCCTGGAAAGTGGAACGATACGCTATTTTCATCAACCAATTTTCTCAAAGCCTCGTAGACTGGTTGTTTCATATTCCTTTATTACCA
Source organism: Tissierellia bacterium (assembly GCA_030537765.1). GTDB lineage: Bacteria > Bacillota > Clostridia > Tissierellales > Peptoniphilaceae > JAUNVH01. The sequence continues at coordinate 24,615 of JAUNVH010000013.1, forward strand.
CCTTTTTTCTTTTCTATTTCATATTATAACATAATCGCCATCTTTTAAATAGATAGAATGTTATAAGAAAAGTCTTATATCCATTTCAATTATAGTTGTTATTTGTAATTGTGATAAATTACTTATTAATATTGCTTCAATATCCTTGATTTTAATATCGATTTAAAATATAATTATAAAAAGAAAGGAGCGATCATGCATTATTTAATTAATTCTAAAGATTTTGAAGACTTTCCATTTATCAAGACGAAGCTTATGTATCTAAATATTGCCAAAGCCGAAAGACCATCGAAAGCTGGTTCTTTCAAATCACCTTATACCGATTTTTTCTATGTGATTTCTGGTTCTGGAACTCTTTGGATAGATGGCGAAGAAGAAATGGATGTCAAAACAAACGATCTCGTAATTTTAACTTCTAGACGTGGAGATATTTCTATGACTTCACCACGTGGTACGATGAAATATATGCTTATAGGTTTAGACGGGATTTCAATAATTGAAAAAATGGATTTAAGCATAAATCAAAATGCCGCCGTAAAATATAATTTAAACAAAGCTGATCCAGTTTTAAAATCATATTTGAAAGATGTCGTACGTGAAACTAGTGAAAAAAGAGGCAATTATATAAAGATTGTAAGTTCTTTAATCGATGCAATTATAGAAATTATTGCCAGAGAGGAAATTGCTACATTCTATCCTTATAAGGCCAAAAAACATAGTAATGAATGTGCGTATATAAAGAAATATCTGGATGAAAATTACTATGAAGATATAACTCTTGATAGCCTCGCGAATTTGGCATATATGAATAAATACTATTTAGTACATGAATTCAAAAAATACACAGGTACTACACCAATCAATTATCTAATCGATAGACGATTGGAAAAAGCAAAGGAATTGATTTTAGATTCAAATCTAACGATGGAGGAAATTGCAAAAACCGTTGGCTTTAATTCTCAATCATACTTCAACCAAATATTTAAAAAGAAGGTAAATGCATCTCCTTCAATGTATCGTAGCAAAAAATTGAATATGTTAAAACGAAAAATGTAATTTCTTGAAAAAACATAAGCGATCGATAGAATACTTTCGAAAGCTTATGTTTTTTATTTAGAATAGATTGTATTTGATTATATTTTTTCATCTACCATTAGAAAAAAGAGAGGAATTGTCCTCTCTTTATTGCTTAAATTCTATTATTCTTCTTTATTGGCTTCAGCCATTACTTTTTCAGTGATATTTGAAGGAACTTCTTCATATCTTACAAATTCCATCTTAAATGAACCTCTAGCTTGAGTCATTGCTCTTAAATCAATCGCATATTCAAATAACTCAGCTTGTGGAGCTTCTGCAATCAATAATTGTGATCCGTCAGCTTGCTGGTCCATGCCTAAAATTCTGCCTCGGCGTTTGTTCATATCGCCCATAACATCACCTAAATAGGCTTCAGGAATTAATACTTCAACTTTCATTATTGGCTCAAGTAGTACTGGATTAGCTTCCTCCATGCCCTTTTTAAAAGCAAGTGATGCAGCTATTTTAAATGCCATTTCGTTTGAGTCAACATCATGGTATGAACCGTCATATAGAACTGCTTTAAAATTCACAACAGGATATCCCGCAAGTACGCCTTTTTCTTTAGATTCTATAATCCCTTTCTCAACGGCTGGGAAATAGTTTCTTGGAACTGCTCCTCCAAAGACTTCTTCGTCAAATTCAAATTCTTCTTCTGAGGGCTCAAATCTAATCCAGACATCACCATATTGTCCTGCTCCACCTGATTGTTTTTTATGTCTGCCTTGAACACTGGCAGTTGATTTTATCGTTTCTCTATAAGGTATTATAAACGGAACTTTTGTAACGCCGACACCAAATTCATCTTCTAGTTTATCGATTATAACTTGTAGTTGAACGCTACCCATTCCACCAATCGTAAGTTGCTTAGTTTCAGGATTTCTTTCTATTACAAAGCTAGGATCTTCTTCTTGTAATTTGATTAAGGCATTTGAGATCTTTTCTTCGTCCCCTTTTGAAGCCGGCTCTATTGCATAATAGAGGGTTGCTTGTGGATATTTTAAGCGCTTATAGACTACTGGATTATCTTTTGTGCATAGAGTATCTCCAGTCAAAGTCGCTTGCAATTTAGTTGTACAGCCTATATCTCCTGCTTCAATTTTGTCTATAGCAATCTGTTGTTTACCTTTTATTATCGATAAACTACCTAATTTTTCATTTTTATCTTTGCAAGGATTATATATAGCAGTATCTTTAGTTAAACTGCCAGTCAAAACTTTAAATAATGATATCTTTCCTACGAATGGGTCAGATATGGTTTTAAACACAACTGCTGAAAACGGTTCATCGGAAGAAACTTTAATATCTTCTCCGTCTTCTCTTCTAAAGCCTATATGTGCCATATCATTATTAGGTGCAGGTATATAGTTAACAATATGATTTAATAAAATATCTATACCTATTGCCTTTTCCCCTGAGCCAACTAATAAAGGAACACATCTACCCTCTATAATGGCTTGAGTTACGCCCCTTAAAAGATCTTCTCTTGTAAATTTTTCACCAGCAAAATATTTTTCCATCAAGACTTCGTCTGCTTCTGCAACAATTTCTGCTATTTCCTCGTATATTCTTTCTGTTGCTTTTAACTGATCATGTGAAAGTTCGATTTCTTTCGGAGCGCCATCAGTATATTCATATCCTTTTTGGAAAATTACATCTGTTACCCCTTTAAAACTCTCGCCTTCACCAATTGGAATGGAAAATGGAATAACTTTTTTGCCAAATTCAGCTTCCAATTCGTCCATAATCTTTCTAAACGATGCATGTTCATCGTCAATTTTGTTTACAAAGATTAAGCGAGGCAAATCGATTTTTTCTGTATATTTCCATACTTGCTCTGTACCAACTTCGATTCCGCTAGTTGCATCTATGACTAACAAAGCAGCTTCAGAAGCTCTAAGCGCAGCATAGACTTCGCCCACAAAGTCCATATATCCTGGAGTGTCAATAATATTAATTTTTTTGTCTCTCCATTCAACCGGTATGACTGATGTACCTATACTAGACTGTCTGTTCATTTCTTGTTTTGAGAAGTCAGAAACCGTATTTTTGTCTGCTACAGATCCTATTCTCTTAGTTGCCCCCGATTGGAACAACATCGCTTCGGTAAGATTAGTCTTTCCCGATCCACTGTGACCTACAAGAGCTAAATTTCTTACATTTTCAGTTTTGTAAACCTTCATTCAGATTCCTCCATTACTATATTAAAATTTTTGAAAACGTTTAATAATTGTAAATACAATAACATATTACATTATATCATGAAAATATATTTGATTCCATAAAATTCATAAATCTGTATCTAATAGTTCAAATTTGTCATCTTCATATTTATAAATAACAGGTGTCAGTCCATCTGGGACCTCCATATTCCAAAAATCTTTTATGCCTATACCTCTTATAATATTTAAAATAGCAATCATAGTCACACCATGTGTGACAATTAAAATATTTTTGTCATTTAAATCTTTGATTTCTTCCAAAAACTTATTTATTCTATTGTATAAATCGCAAAAATTTTCAGAATCAGCTGGATTGTAATTTTCGCTGTCATTAAAATATATATCTAATAATTTTGGATACTCTTTTTTAATGTCTTTAAATAGCATCCCCTGCCATTTTCCAAGCTCTATCTCTCTTAACTCTCTCTTCTTTATAATCTTTTCATTGCTAAATCCACTAACTAATTTAGCCGTATTAATTGCTCGATTTAAATCGGACGAATAAACTTTATCAAAACGTTTGGGTTTTAATTTTTCATGCAAATTTTTAGCTTTCATTTCAGCCTCTTTAGTCAATTCGGAATCGAGCCATCCTTGCATGCGCCCTTCTCTATTCCATTTCGTTTCGCCATGCCTTATAATATATAATTTCAAAGATTTCACCCCTTAATTTCATACTTCAATTATAACATTTAATTTGATTAAAATAAAATATTCAAATTTATGTTATAATTAAAAATGATTAGGAGGAAATTATATGGCATTTGACGGAATTGTAACAGGGGCAGTTGTATCAGAATTAAATGATTTAGTAATCGGTGCGAGAATAGATAAGATTTATCAGCCTTTAATAGATGAAATACATCTTTTTATAAGAACTGCTAACGATAATATAAAGCTTTGTATATCGAGTTCCTCTCATATACCGAGAATATATATAGATGAAACTGAAACAAAAAATCCATTAGTTGCACCACAATTTTCAATGGTTTTGAGAAAGCATCTCCAAGGCGGAAGAATATTAGCCGTATCGCAAATACAAAATGATAGAGTGATTAAATTTGAAATAGAAAATCATAATGAATTTTTAGAACTTGAGAAAAAATTTTTGTGGGTCGAAATTATGGGAAAATACAGTAATATTATTCTGACTAATAGCGATATGAAAATTATCGATTCTATAAAGAGAGTTCCCGCATCAATGAGTAGAATAAGGCAGATTCTCCCAGGACAATCTTTTAAACTTTTAGATAATTCTGATAGATTAAATCCAATTGATTGTGGCAAAAATGAGTTTATTGAAAAAATTGAAAATTCACCACAAAATCTTAGACTTGACAAATTTTTCTATACTCGTTTTATCGGCTTTAGTCCATTGATAGGCAAAGAGATTTCAAATCGTGCTAAGCTTGAATTTGATATGCGCCTATCGGCATTAAATGAATTTGACAAAGAAGCAATTTGGATTGCATTTCAAGAAATTGCTGAGTCCATAAAAAATAAGGAATATAAATTTTTAATCTATTATGACAAAGATTCTTTGGTGGATTTTCATGTTCTAGATATTAAATATTTAAATTGTTATGAGAAAAAAGAATTTGACAGTATATTTTCTTTAATAAACAATTACTATCTACCAAAGGCAAAAAGAAATATATTCGATCAAAAAGCTAAAGATATGAAGAGAGCAATAGCACAAAAAATTGAAAAGTCTCAAAACAAATTAACTAAATTGTATGATGAATTAGACGAAGCTAAAAACAGGAAAATATTTAAAATATATGGAGATCTCTTAAGCTCCAATCTCCATCTTTTAAATAAGAATAAAGATTTTGTTATTTTAGAAAATTTTTATTCTGATAATTTAGATAAAATAGAAATACCTTTAGATGAAAAAATTAGTCCTGCGAGAAATGCGGAGAAATATTATAAAAAATATTCCAAATTAAAATTTGCAGAAAAATATTTGAAAACTCAAATAGAAGAAACTAAAGGTGAAATTGCATATCTAGATTCAGTAATGACTAGCATAAATTTGGCCGACGATTTAGATCATATTGAAAATTTGAGAAGCGAACTGGTATCGACCGGTTATCTAAAAAAGCAGAGCAAGAAGAAGACTAAGCCCGTGAAAGAAAAATACACGGAATATATTTCAGACGATGGAATTAAAATTTTAGTAGGTAGAAGTAATCGTCAAAATGATATTCTCACCTTTAAAATCGCTAATAGAAACCACATTTGGCTACACGCAAAAGATATTCCAGGCAGCCATGTGATAATATCAGATTTTAAAGATAATATTTCTGAAAATACACTGCAATTTGCAGCCGATTTAGCAGCAAAATATTCTAAGGCATCTAATACGGGCGCCGTCGATGTAGATTATACATTGGTAAAATTTGTAAAAAAACACCCGGCCAATAAACCGGGCTTAGTAATCTATACTGATTTTAAAACAATTACAGGAAATTCTAATATCGAAATCTAATAGAAGGCAAATATTTGTCTTCTATTTTTTTAATATTATAACAGCCTCTTCATCGTCAATTTCTCTAAGCTTAACAGATACGGTCTCAGATTGTGATGTTGGAATATTTTTTCCAATATAATCTGCCCTTATAGGCAACTCTCTATGTCCCCTATCGACCAAAGATACTAATTGTACTTTCTTGGGTCTACCCAAGTCTACAATAGCATCGAGTGCAGCTCTCGCTGTCCTTCCAGTATAGATGACATCGTCTACAAGGATTATAATTTTGCCATCTACATTTACATCGGGTAGTTCTTTTTCTATATTGGTTTTGGTGTTTTTCAAATCGTCTCTGTAACTGCTAATATTCAAATCAAATACGGGTATCTCAACGCCTTCCACATCTAGAATATTAGCTTGAATTCTCCTAGCTATGACTGTACCTCTTGTGACGATACCCATTAAAATTAAATCTTTTAAATCTCTATTTTTTTCAATTATTTCATAAGAAATACGTTTAATTGTTCGCATTATCTTATCTTGGTCTAATATACTTTTCATACAATCAAATCAACTTTCTTCATAAACTCCAAAAAACTTTTTGGAATATCAGTTTTATACTCTAAAGTTTTTTTTAAAACTGGATGTTCAAATTCAATACTGTATGAATGGAGAAACATTCTATCAGTTTTAAAATTGTTAAAGCCATATAAATCGTCACCTATAATAGGCCTATGTATCGATTTTAAATGTGCTCTAATTTGGTGCATCCTTCCAGTTTTAAGTTCAATGTCTAATAAACTTGCAGTTTTATTAAATGCTATTGGCTCAATAAAAGTAATTGCAGATTTGCCATTTTTATAATTTACGGCCATGCGCATTCTATTTTTTGGATCTCTACCCAATGGTTTATCGATTATTTTAGCGTGAGAAATTTCTCCCTCAGCCAATCCGTAATACTTTCTTTTAATTTCATGTCTTTTAAACATTTCTATTAGCTTTTCATAAGCCCCATCATCTTTTACGCAAATCATAAGACCTGATGTGTTTTTATCAAGTCTATGCACAATTCCTGGACGAATACTATTCATATTGCATAGCTTTTTGTACCGATAGAGCAATGCATTTACCAAAGTATCCATTTCATTTTTTTCTCCAGGGTGCACAACCATTCCATATGGTTTATTTATGATTAGCAAAAATTCATCTTCATATAAGATGTCTAAAGCAATATCTTGAGCCATCAGCTCGATATTTTCTTCAGGGATTTTTATATCTATTATATCTCCAATGCTAGTTTTATAACTTGCTTTAACTGCTTTTTTATTGACTAATATATTTTCTCTTTCTATCTCTTTTGCTATTAAAGATCTGGAGTATTCTTTTAGTTGAGCCGTGATATACTTATCAATTCTAATTTCATTTTCTTTTGCGATAATTCTATATTTTTTCACTTTTATTACCACTCATAAATAAAATGTAAATAACCAGCATAAATGTGGACAATACGATAAAGACATCTGCCAGATTAAAAACTGCAAATTGATATTTATTAAAAAATTTTATGCTCACAAAGTCAACAACATAATCAAGCCTTATTCGATCAATAAAATTGCCAAAAGCCCCTCCTAGTAATAGACCGAGTGAAATTTTTATGAAATTATTGATTCTTTTATAATTTTTTAACAGAAATAGTATAATGCCTGTTACTACAATTATAGTAAATATTATGAATAATATTTTTCTATTTTGTAATATTCCAAATGCGGCACCCCTATTTTCGACATAATGAAAATAAATAAAGTTTTCAATAAGTTCATAAGGTCTTTGACCTTTTAAAGTAGCCACAACAATAAACTTGACTATTTGGTCAAGTAAAAAAGATAATAATGCTATAATAAATACGAGCATTTTGCCTCCAAATCTATAAAAACCCTATATGGGATATGCTAAATTTATTCTAATTCTGCCTTTTTTAGACATTCCAATCTCAGAATTAATTAGAACTCTGCCTTTTCTTCTTGCACTTATTAAATCGCCTTTTTTAACTTCGTAATTTGCTTTTGTTACTGTCTGGTGATTTAATTTAACTAAGCCTTTATCGATCATATTTTTAGAAACATTTCGTGAAAGATTGAATGCTCCTGCTACAACCGTATCTAGGCGCAACGAATTGACGGAGATATCTCTATATTTATATTCCGTAATTCGTTTTGGCAAATCGGCTAGATTAATTTTTGAAGCTTTTGGCTTTAATCTGCCGATTTTTATTAAATTATAAAGTAGATATTCTTCTACTTCAGATTTGCAGACGATATAAGAAATATCGTCAACTATATAGATATCTCCTATTTTAGAAATATCTATACCAAGACCATATATCGATCCTAATATGTCTTTATGTCTTATCGATTCGTTTGGAAATTCAAATTTTAAAGCTGAAAAATATTCAGTAAAATCAATATCATTTAAAAAATCTGGATAAACTATTAAAGCAGATTTCTCAAAATTTTCGTATCCGCCAAATTCCAGATATTTTAATTCATCATATCGATTTAAGACAGATTTAAATAGATCAATAGTGAACGGATCAAAAAAATCCGTCACATTAATCGTTTTTCGTCGCGCTGTAATATTTGCAATATCAAGTATTCTTTTAACATCTTCTCGAGATTCTTCAGGAATATGTTGAAAAATTACTTCAAAATTGTCATCCATTACCAGGGAAATACGCCCTTATCTTTAAGTTCTTCTTTAAGGCCGTCAATCGTTACATTAACTGGAGCCAAAATGAAGATATCTTTATTTACTTTTTGAATTTTTCCATCTAGTGCATATAGAGCACCATTTACAAAGTCAAATATTTGTCTTTTGACTTCTAAATCTAATTGTTCAAAATTCAATATAATAGATTTTCTAAGTCTCAAATCGTCCACTATCGCAGGTGATTCTTCATAGCTAAGCGGCTCATGAATACAAATTGTCATTTGAGAATTGCGTGGCATATCTAAAACATTTTCTCTAGATTTTGTAGTTCTAGTTACAGTCCTCTCTTCTCTGTTGTCTTCGGCTACTTCGTCGCCATAATCTAGATATTGATCGTCCATATCTGCATATTCTTCGCCTTCATCTCCCCATCCAATGAAAGATTTAAATTTGTCACCAAAACTTGCCATAATATACCCTCCTAAATTTTTTTAGAGTAATCTCTTTCACCAAAGATTGCAGTTCCAACGCGAACAATATTTGCCCCTTCTTCGACTGCAATTTGATAGTCATGAGTCATCCCCATAGAAAGAAATTCCATCGTTAAATTTTCATAATTATTTTGTTCAATACTTCTTGCGGCATTATAAGTCTTTCCAAAAACATTTCTCAAAATTTTCTCATCATCAGTATATGGAGCCATAGTCATTAGGCCTCTGATTTTAATATGAGGAAACTCCAGAAACTTTTCAATCATCTCTTCAAGATCTTCCAAATAAATGCCGGATTTTGTTTCCTCTTTAGATACATTGACTTGCACTAGACAATCAACTATTAGATCGTCTCTTTTTGCTCTTTTGTTGATCTCTTTCGCTAATGAAAGTCTATCTAAAGAATGAATCAATTTTGTATTTTTATATAAATACTTGACCTTGTTAGTCTGTAGACTTCCAATTTGATGGTAATTAAGTTTATCTCCATAATGATTCATGCGTTTAACCAATTCTTGTGGCTTATTTTCGCCGATGTCATTGATGCCTAAGCTTATAGCTTTATCGATAAGTTCATAGTCCACAGTTTTTGTAACAGCTAAAAGCAAAACTTCATCTGTTCTGCCAACTCTTTTCTTTGCATCTTCAATCTGTAAGTTGATAAATTCCAAATTTTTTTTAATATCCATTATACACCTTCTCTATCTGATAATTTGGCCTTCTTCAATATTTTGAGGATTATCAATTACTTCGTCAAACATACTGAGAGTCTTTTCTTTAGTATTACCTATACTAATATACCCTTTATTATCACCTATTTCAACATAAGTTTCAAGTTCATTTTGTCTTAATACATTGATTGGTCTAAATCTCACAATGCCATTTAATTCTTTTATATATACTCCTAAATTATTTTTCACTTCTACAATTGAAGAAGTTGGGATAATAAGACATCTCGATCTCGATTTGATAATACTCACTTCTGCTATTCTATTATAACCTAAATCGTCCATAGATGTAGTAACTTTAGTAATAATTACTCCTTTTTCCCCATCAATATTTTTTGCGATGACTTCACCTTTAATATCAGTATTATTATTTACTAAAATTTCTATATCTATGCCTTCCTTAATTTCTTTAATTTGATTTGCATCTTCAATAATAATTGCTAAAATATATTCAAAATTGTCAATTATTTTATAAAGTTTTTCGCCAGTTTTTACAGTATTTGAAGCTTTTTGAGTATTCTCAGGAGTGTTTTTTTTCAAATAATCATAAGTAAAATCTGTTGCTTTTTCATATTTTAAATTATCTTCTACATTGTCAATCTTATAAGATATTACACCGGCATTTTCAGCCTTATATGCGATATTATTTGTGCTGATCTGTTTAGATAGATTGTCTCGCCTGGCCTCTAGTTCTGTCATCGAAAGATCAATTAAATCGCCCATTTCAGAGATGTTAATACTCTTTCTAGTATTGATTTCTAGATTTTCAATTGCATCAAAGATTTCTTTTCGATTGCCCAAAGCCATTGCATCTTGAATCGTTTTTATTATATTAATTTCTTTTTCACTCATCTCATAACGGCTCAACTTGGGATTTAGACTTTGATTTTTATACTCTATTGCCGACTGTATCCTTAGCAATTCATTTTTTATACTAGATACATCTGTCATGAGATTTAAGCTTAAAATCTCATAATCTTTGGGTACTCTTTCACCTTCTCTGACATTATAATCCACAACGCCTTCGCCTTGTGAAGTATAAACTTTTTCATGCATTATTAAATATGCCCTACTATTAATTTTATCTATATATTCGCTTCGGCGCGGATTAGTGGTCTTTACATTTGATTTATAGCTTTGTGGAAAAAACTTTCCGAAGATAAATACTATAATTAGCACCAAGGCAACAATCTTTAATAATCGCTTTATTTTATTCTTATTAAATTTTTTTTGCTTTCGTGCTTTATTCTCCATTCTTAAAATAGACCTTCCATTTCATTTTTTCTCTTTCGAAGCATAAGATCTTCTATGCATTCATTCAGTTTTTTGTCTTTATATAAAACTTCATATAAAACTTTTGTAATCGGCATATCCACATTTAAATTCTTTGCCAATTTATATGCTGCATTAGTTGTTTTAACTCCTTCCACAACCATTCCAACTTCTTGAACAGCCTCATCTAAAGTCTTTCCCTCGCCAATCAAAATTCCGCAGCGCCTATTTCTGCTGTGCATGCTGGTGCAAGTTACAATTAAATCACCTATGCCTGTCAGACCAAAAAATGTTTCTGGTCTAGCACCTAGCGAAGTACCAAGCCGAGAGATTTCTGCAATGCCTCTGGTCATTAGTGCTGCCTTCGTATTATCGCCAAAGCCAATTCCGTCAAGAATACCAGTAGCCAAAGCAATTATATTTTTCAAAGCGCCGCCAAGTTCTACACCTATCAAGTCTTCATTCGTATAAACTCTGAAATTTTGAGACATAAAATAATTTTGCACAGTCTTTGCAATATCTATATTTTCAGATGCCGAAACAATTGTTGAAGGTAAGTCTTCAATTACTTCCTCCGCATGAGTTGGGCCACTGATAACTGCATATGGATTTTCAGGAGCAATCTCTTTTGAAACTTCACTAAGTCTTTTTAAGCTATTCTCCTCAATTCCTTTTGCGCAGTTAATTATAATCGCATCTTTACGGATTTTATCTTTAAATTCAGATAATACTTGTCTAAAAGAATTTGTCGGCACGGCCATGAGTATTGCATCTGCATGAGAATAATCTAGATTATAATCATTCGAATATTTTAAATTGCTTGGCATTTTAAATCCAGGCAAATATCTTTTATTCTCTTTATATACAACAAGATCTCTATACTGCTCTTTGTTCCTTATAAACATTGTAGTATCGATTGAGTTTAAATCTAAAATTCTCGCTAAGGCCGTTCCCCAGCTTCCGCCGCCCATAACTAAAACTTTCGTCATTTCAATCCCTTCCAAATTGTTCCTTCAGTTTTATTGATTATTCGCTTGATATTTGCTCTATGTCTAATAATCCCTAAGATACAGACTGTAAATATAATTAAAATTTTATACCAAATATAATTATATTCTAAAAATAGATATAGTATTGGATATACAGTAAATCCTGTCAAAGCTCCTGCTGAAACCATGCCAGTTGAAAGTATAACTATTAGCCCTAAAATTATTGCAATTATAGCAATCTTTGGTTCTAAAATTAGCATCACCCCAAGAGACGTGGCCACTCCTTTACCGCCTTTAAAATCTAAATAAAATGGATAATCATGCCCGACTATTGCAAAAAAGCCTGCAAGATAACCTCCCGTTATTCCGCAAATTGCTCTACCTATTAATACTGCAATTATGCCTTTTAAGACGTCTGCAATCAAAGTTACAATGCCAGCATTTTTACCAAGTACTCTAAACGAATTTGTCGTTCCGAGATTGCCGCTCCCCTTAGTCCTTATATCGATGCCTTTTTTAAGACCAATATAGTAAGAAGGTGAGATAGAACCCAAAAGATATCCAATTATTGATACTAATAAATATTTTAGCCAAATCATTTATATAAACCTGCTCTCTTTTTAAGTTCTAATATTATCGGAGTACCTAAAAATCCAAAATTATCTCTTATCTGATTCTCCAAATATCTAGTGTAGGAAAAATGAATTAACAAAGGATCGTTTACATGTAGTAAAAATTTCGGCGGTCGAATTGCAATCTGCGTTGCATAATATATTTTACCTTGTTTGCCTTTATCTGAGGGCGCCTGATTCATCAAAACTGCTTTATTGATTATTTCATTTAAAACACCCGTTGAAATTCGCATACTGTAATTATTATTTACCGCTTCAATCATATCCATCAACTTCATTAGCCTTTGACCAGTCTTTGCAGATACGAAAATGATAGGAGCATATGATACGAATGGCAAAACTCTACGAATTTCTTCTTCAAATCTCCTCGTAGTTGAATTATCTTTTTCTATTAAATCCCATTTGTTTACAGCGATTATTATTGCCTTTCCATTGTCATGAGCGTATCCTATAATCTTGCTATCTTGAGCGGTCACACCTTCAGTTGCATCTATTACAGCAACACAAATATCGGCCCTATCGATTGCTGAAAGAGTTCTTACTACGGAATATCTCTCAATATTTTCATATATTTTCTTCTTTCTTCTAAGTCCTGCAGTGTCAACTAAGGTGTATTTATTTCCTTGATATTCAAAATCTGAATCAATAGAATCTCTTGTGGTGCCTGGAATATTTGTTACAATTAATCTGGATTCACCTAATAGTTTATTTATGATTGAAGACTTACCTACATTAGGTTTGCCTATAAATGCAATTCTATATTTTTCATCTTCATCATTATAGGAACTCATATCTGGAAACTTAAGCACAATTTTATCTAATAAATCTCCTAGGCCTATATTATTTTCAGCAGAAATTGCAATAGGTTCTCCTAAACCTAAATTATAAAATTCATAGATATTGTCTTTCGCAATTTTAGCATCAGATTTATTAACAGCTAACAGAATTTCTTTGTCGCTTTTTCTTAAAATTTGAGCAATATCAGAATCAGTTGATGTTATTCCTGAAATTCCATCCACGACAAATAAGATTACATCGGCTGAATCGACTGCAATTTCTACTTGATTTTTAATATTTTTCATAAAAGTATTGTCTTCTTTAGGATCTAAGCCGCCTGTGTCAATAACAGTAAAATCATTATCTAGCCAATACGCATCGGCATAAATTCTGTCTCTAGTAACACCAGGAATATTTTCTGTAATAGCAATACGCTTGCCCACAATTTTATTAAATAGAGTCGATTTTCCAACATTTGGTCTCCCAACTATGCATAGTACCGGTTTAGCCATAGTTTACCTCCCCGTAAAGTTTTCTTATAAAGTCTTCGCCAGTGTTGTCAGTTATTATTATTGGTTTTCGTAATATATTTTCTAAATCAGTTCGCGTATGATCGTCAAGCATTACTTCCGTGCCGTCACGAAACATACAGCTCGGTAATATTATAGCATCTGAGATATCGTCTTTCAATTGATTAATTATATCAACGCCCGTAATAAGGCCTGCGACGGTAATTGTTTCTCCAAAAAACTCATTGATAATGGCCTTTACATTTAGTTCATAATTTGGAAACAATTCACTAGCCTCATTCACAATCTGTTTTATAAAATCGAAAGCCAAAGTGCCAGTTGCAAGTGTCAATCTTCTTTTTTTATCAGTCGGTTTATAGTTTAATTTTGCAGATTTAAATTCATCATAAAAGTTTCTAATTAAACCAACTCCATTTTCAAGTTGAGGATAATTTTCATATTCAAAACTTTCGGGTATATCTCTATTTGCCAAAATATAAAATTCATCTGCCAAATAGACAAAACGTGAACCGCCTTTTTGCAAAAATCTCTTTTGATAATCGGTAATTTGATTAATAATTTTCTCAGCATTCTCTTTGTCAAAAGTTTTCAAAGGATAAAGACCTTCTCGAAATTTTGTAATACCTACAGGCACAATCGCTACAGACTCAATACTAGGAAAGAGAGAATAAAGATCTATTATAGTTTTATCCAATTCTTTGCCATCATTCATATCGGGTATGCAAACAATTTGGCAATTCATAGAAATATTTGCCGATGCAAATCGTTTTAATATCTCAAAAGATTTACCTGCAAATCTATTGTTTAGCATCTTACATCTGAGCTTAGGATTAGTCGTGTGAATAGAGATATTGACAGGAGAAATATGATATTTTATAATTCTCTCTATCTCCTCTTCTTTTAGATTAGTTAAAGTTATAAAGTTTCCTTGCAAAAAACTAAGTCTTGAATCATCGTCTTTAAAGTAAAGAGATTTTCTCATTCCTTTTGGCAACTGATCTATAAAACAAAATACACATTTATTTGTACAATTTTTCGCCTTATCAATTAATGGGTTTGTAAACTCAATACCTAAATCGTCATATGCTTCTTTTTCTATCTCATATATATAACGTTGATTATTTTTTTCAATCTCCAGTTCAATAAACTCATCATTTATCAAATACTTATAATCAATTATATCTAATGGCTCTTTATTATTTACCGAAATCAATAAATCGCCGGCTTCAATACTTAAATCATCTGCTATCGAGCCGGGGACGATATATTCAATTATATTTTTCATTCTATTATAATTAATTTCCATAAAAATCTCCAATTATAATTATATCATAAAGTCAAGAAATTATTTAAAATAAAGCTAATTTAAAGACAAAATTAATTTAATTTTTCTATATAGAAATATAATTATATATCATTTTATAATAAATTAAAGCATTTTTATAAATTTTATAAAACTTACAAAAATGCTTTAACTTGTTTCTTATTCACTTCTTTTTAGAAATTTCTCCCTCATTAATCTCCCATATATAATCAGATGCATTGGCTATATCCATATCATGT
>JAUNVH010000014.1 GCA_030537765.1 Tissierellia bacterium
AACTTCAAATCGGGATCTAGATTTAAAGTTTCTTCACTAATCCTTCTAACTCTTAATAATAGTTTGCTGTCTTTTGACAAATCTGCTATTTTAAATTCAGGTATTCCGTGTTGCCTCGTTCCAAACATTTCTCCTGGACCTCTAATTTCTAAATCTTTTTCGGCAATATAAAAACCATCCTCTGAGCTTTTAATTACTCTCATCCTCTTATAAGCAATTTCTGAAAGATTGTCGCTAATTAAAATACAGTACGATTGATATTCCCCTCTGCCGACTCTTCCTCTTAACTGATGAAGTTGCGAAAGGCCAAATCTGTCAGCATTATATATCATCATCAGATTTGCGTTTTTTACATTGACACCTACTTCAATTACAGTTGTACTGACTAATATATCTGTTTTTTTATTGACAAAGCGTTCAGTAATCATATCTTTTTCTTCGGCTTTCATCTTGCCATGAAGTAATTCGACTTCATAGTTTGCAAAAAGTTTTTTATAATGTTTATAAATCTCTTCGGCCGCCCTCAATTCGCTATCATTTTCTTCAATCAACGGACATACAATATATGCCTGTCTACCACTTTCAATTTGTTTTTCTAAAAAATTATCTGCTCTTTCTAACATTTTAGAATTTATTACATATGTTTCAATTTTTTTTCGGCCTGGTGGCAATTCATCAATTACTGAAATGTCTGTATCTCCATAAAGTATCATAGATAAGGTCCTAGGTATCGGTGTAGCTGTCATAATTAGATTATCTGCAGCCTCTCCTTTTTTATATAGTGCATCCCTTTGTAATACGCCAAATCTATGTTGTTCATCAGTAATTGTAAGACCTAAGTTTCTAAATTCCACAGATTTTTGAAATAGCGCATGTGTTCCTATTACGATATCAATATTTCCTATTTTCAGATCATCATAGACTTCTCTTTTTAATTTTTGACTCATACTCCCGATTAACAAAGCTGTCTTTATGCCTTTAGGTGCTAAAATATTATTGATTGATTCGAAATGTTGCTTCGCTAGTATTTCTGTTGGAGCCATCATTGCAGCTTGATATCCATTTAAATTGGCCAAATACATTGATAAGATTGCAATTATTGTCTTTCCAGATCCAACATCTCCTTGCACTAATCTTGACATTCGCTTCTTTTGACACATATCATTTATGATTTCTCGCATAACCTTATTCTGTGCATTTGTGAGTTTATATGGAAGTTGTTTAACTAGTTCTGTAAGTTCTGTTTTATATTTAAACTCAATAGATTTTTCTGGTTGACTATTTTTATTTTTTATATATAAAAGTGCCATTTGAGTTAAAAAAAGTTCATCGAATGCTAGTCTATATCTCGCATTATTTAAATCATCTTTGTTTTTTGGATAATGGATATTTTGATAGCTATCTTTTATGTCCATGAGATTGTTTTCGTATTTTATGATTGAAGGGAGATATTCTTTTATAAGATGACCATAAACATTTAATGCATTATTCATAAGTTTTTTAAAATTCTTATTGGTCAAGCCTTTTGTAAGTGAATAAATGGGCTCAATATTAGATTCTCTATCTGTTTTAGTTAGTATCTTTGGGCCAGATAGCTGAATCTTTCCAGCTGAATACTTTGTTTTTGCAGATACTAAAAGCTCTCTTCCCACGTAAAGACTATTTTTCAAAAATGGTTGATTAAAAAATACTAATTCAGCAATTGAAGACTCATCTTCTACTACGCATTTAAGCATATTCAAATTGCCTCTAATATAATTTACTCTCGGCTCTGTGATAACTTTGACTTTATATATTGAATTTTCAGGATTCAAATCTGCTATAAATTTTATATCATTATAGTCTTCATAAGATCTAGGAAAATGATTTATCAGATCATTTACTGTAAAAATATTTAATTTACCGAGTAATTCAGCAGTTTTTTTACCTACACCTTTCAAATTATTAACAGATATTTCATTAAGCTTCAAATTCTCACCTCATAAAAAGCCCTGCTAATTGCAGGGCCATTATATTAATTACTCGATTGAAACTATATAATAATATAGAGGTTGTCCGCCATATAATATTTGCACATCGCAGTAATCAAATTTTTCAGATATTATTTTTTCAACGGCCTCAGCATCTTCATCAGAAGTGTCTTCTCCGTAATATATTGATATAAACGATGAATCTTCATCGACCAATTTTTCAATTAATTCAACGACGACTTCTTTAGTATCGTTGCCTTGGGCATAAATTTCTTTTCCGCTTATGCCTATTATTTCGCCTTCATTTATATTCTTATCTCCATATTTTGTGGCCCTTACAGCATAAGTGACCTCCCCATCTTTGGAATTATTTATAGCTTCTGACATATTTTCAAAATTTTCTTTTACATCTTCAGTCTCGTCAAAATTTAAAATAGCAGTTATACCTTGAGGCACGGAGCGCGTTGGTATTACAAATAGATTTCTATCGCTGGCTTCCTTGGCCTGTTGGGCAGCTAAAATTATGTTTCCATTATTGGGTAAAATGAATATATTTTCAGCATTCGTTTTTTCAACACCTTTGAGTATATCTTCTGTGCTAGGATTCATAGTTTGACCGCCTTGAACAATATAATCGACGTTTATATCGTTAAATATCTTGTCAAAGCCCTCTCCTACCGATACAGCTATAAAACCATATTTCTTTTTCTCGTTATTATTTTCTTTTCCAATACCATATTCATCTAGATCGAAAATCAACTCTCTGTGTTGAATTCTCATATTATCAATTTTTATATCTTTTAACGAACCAATCTCCAATGCTTTTTGAAGAGCGTTCCCTGGCTCATTTGTGTGGACATGCACTTTTATAATCTCATCAGTGCCAACGACTATAAGAGAATCTCCAATTTCGGAATAATAATTTCTCAAATTATCTATAGTCTTTTCATTTGCATTTTTTGTTTCTATCATAAATTCAGTGCAATATCCAAATTTTATATCGTCAGTTGAGATATGTTCATGCTCTTTTTCAATTCTATCTTCTACAGTTTTTGCTTCAAAAGAAGATAAGTCGAGTTTTCCTCTGAGTACTAGTATGCATCCTTCTAATATACAAAGTAATCCTTGGCCGCCGGCATCTACAACGCCCGCTTCTTTTAATACAGGCAATAAGTTTGGAGTATTGTCTAAAGATTTTTGACCAGCCTTTAGGCAACCTTCCAAGAATGCAATGCGATCGGTGCTTTTAGAAGCATGTTTATCAGCAAAGTTTGCAATGTCTTTAGACACTGTAAGTATTGTACCCTCTGTTGGTCTCATAACGGCTTTATACGCTGTTTTTACTGCAGATTTAAAGCCTTTTGCAATTGCTTTTTCGTCAAATATTTCTAAATCAGGATCTAAGCTTTCAGCAAATCCTCTAAATAGCTGACTCAGAATAACACCTGAATTGCCTCTTGCTCCCATTAGAGATCCTTTGCTAAAACTTTTCGCGATAGATACAATATCATCAGATGTATCTTTTAATGCCATGTCTAAAGCTGACTTTACAGTCAAAGACATATTAGTTCCGGTATCTCCATCCGGAACGGGAAATATATTTAAATCATTAACATATTCTTTATTCTTTTGTAAAAATTCATTGCCGCCCGTTAAGACTTCTTTGAATTTTTTTGCAATATTTTTATTTCTTACCAAAATAGCTCCTCCTACCTCTTATCAATTCGCACACCTTGAACAAATACGTTGACATTTCCTACTTCAAGTCCAGTATAATTTTCGACATTGAATTTTATATTATCAATTATATTCTGTGCCACAACAGAAATTCTAACTCCGTATTCGAGGATAACATGCAAATCGATAGATACGCTATTTTCGTAAACTTCAACTCTAATTCCCTTAGCCATATAATCAGATTTCAGTAATTCAAACAAACCGTCTTTCGCATTTTTAGATGCCATTCCAACAATTCCATAGCTTTGCATTGCAGAAATCCCAGCTAATGCAGCTATTACTGAATTCTCTATTATTATATCGCCATATTCCGTACTAAGTTTTGCTGACAAGATAAACGCCTCCTCGTTTCTTTGATAAATGTGTTACAATTATATAATATAATATACCCATTTACAAGTTAAAGCCCCCATTCATAAGTCCTTGTTGAAAAATCTCTAAAAGCATATTATAATAATTGTATGAAATTCTTGATTTTATACATCATTAATTGTATAATGTAAAAGCTGACTGGAGGTGAAATTGATGGCAAATATTAAATCAGCTATTAAAAGAATCGATATTACGAAAAAAAGAACGGCTATAAACAGAGCTAAAAAATCGCAAATCAAAACTTTTATTAAACGTTTTGAAAATGCTCTAGCAGACTCTAATTTTGATGATGCAGCTTTAGAACTTAGAAAAGTTGATAAAAAATTAAAACAAGCGGCATCCAAAAATATAATTCATAAGAATGCGGCCGCACGTAAAGTCAGCAGATTGCAACAGAGACTTAATGCCGCTATGAAGAATAATTAAAGCAACGAAAGGTTGCTTTTTTTATGCGCAAATTCTTACTATAAGCCTTTCTATTAAAAGTCTTTCATCGATAGAACTAGTCTTTAAAGCTATATCTGTTTCATTGAGCAATTTTAAAATATCTACCAATTCGCAATCTGAATAAGTTCTTATTGACTTTAGCTTTCTATATTCGAAGTTTTTTATTCCAAGTTTCTTCATAATATCTAAATCAGTATAGCCTTTTGATGATAAAATTCGTATATGGTAAAGATTTCTAAAATGTCTTACAATCATATACATTATTTTTATGGGTGATTCCTTGACTCTATAAAGTTCATCGAAATTATAGATTGCTAATTTAATATTTTTTGAGGACAACGAGTCTATGAGTTTAAATATATTATTTTCATATTTTATTTCTGTATTCTTATCTATATTTTCTCGATCTATTATTTCTCCAGTTGCAAAAGCTGCCATCTTATCGAGATCATTTTTTATTTGAAATAGATCACTTTTTGCATTTCTATTTAAATATGACGATTTATTAATATAGTATAACAAATCATTTGCGGTGATTTTTTTATTGAGTTTATTAAAATACTTATTTATAAAATTCCTAAGTTCTATATTATTTAACTTAGCAAATTCTACATTCTTATTAATTTTTTTAAGCCGTCTATATAAAGTTAGATTTTTATTTAAATCGTCAGTATTGTCTTTGAAGATTAAAATTGTTTCGCCTTTTAAATTCACAATATATTCATAAAAACTTTCTGTCAAATCATTTGCAGCAATAAATTCATCTACATTTTCGACAATCACAATTTTCTTTTCACTCATAAAAGGCATAGTTTCACAAGCATTTACTATATCTTTTGTTGAACTTAGTTTGCCTTGTAATGAAATATAATTAAAATCTTCAGTACCTTTTGCTATATATTCTTTTCTTAAATACTCAATAGTATTTTCTAATAAATATATTTCGTATCCATAAAATATATATGCCCCTTCAGGCGCCTTAGTTTTAATATCATTCATAAATTCCAAGTATTTCATCTTTATCTCCTATTCTTTTAGTCAGAATAACAATCGGCATATAAAAACATGATTCAATTATTTTTGAAAATAACTCTCTATAATTAAATTGTCCCTTGCCCTGGGCAGTTATATAATCTAAATCATCATTTAATTGAAATCGTATTGCCCCGTCAGTGTCAGTTCTTAATATCTCAATTTTTCTATATTTTAATCGATCTAAAACTTCGCCTGCTGGATGTCCATAGCTATTATTTCTACCCACACTGATTATAGCATATTTAGGCTTAGTTTTATCTAAAATTTCATCAGATGTGGAACTTGCGCTTCCGTGATGTGGAGTGTTAAAAATATCGACTTCAGGTAATTCTTCTAATATTTCATATTCTACAGTTTTGGAGATATCACCGGTGAATAATGCCTTTCTATTCCCAAAGCTCATCAATATGACCATAGAGCGATCATTATCATCATAGCCAGGATTATCTTCACTAATAATTTCCAATTTGAAATATTTATTTTGAATAGTATCATTATTTTTCAATACATGAACTTTGGCATCGCTTTTTAAAAGTTTTTCGTATAAGCCAAGTTTATCAGTAATATAGCTAATTCCTACATTTTTTATTTTAAAATTATTGAGTAATACTTCAGTATTACCGCAATGATCATAATCAAAATGAGATATTAATAGCCAATCAATTTTTGTGATTCCCTTTCTTTTAAGCACATTCACAAGTTCATCCGATACGAAATTATCGTTTCTAAATCCATCTCCTCCCGTATCGATTAAAATATTTTTATTTCCACTTTTTATTAAACAGCAATCGCCTTGACCAATGTCTATGTATTCCATATAGTTGTCAGTTTTTTCTGCAATAAATAAATTTCCTATAGTTATTATAATTATAAGCAAGTAGAAAATTTGTTTTTGTTTGAAATTGAGTTTTAATCTATCTTTAAACAGTATAATTATTAGCACAAAATATATACTTAGCATCGAGTTTTCACTCAGACCAAAAGTGTCTAGGCTCACTAAGAAATTATTTTTAAAAAGCTCCATCATAGCAAAAGAGCTCTTTAGTAAAAATTTGATTAGATAAATAAAAATATTTATTTTTACAGGCAAGAATAGATTTAAAAATAAAAATATAATAGTCGATACCAATACAACTGAAACTAAAGGTATCATGATTATATTTGCAATCAAAGCAAATATTGATATCTTATTAAAGTAATATATCTGAAACGGCAAAATCCCAATATTTATTGCGATAAATATTAAAACCGATTGCGGTAATTCATAGTTTTTGAGTAGCGTTTCTATTTTTGGATAGATTAAAGCAATGGACAGCACGCAAAGATAAGTTAAAATAAATCCTAGATCATTTATCCGCCTTGGAGCGAATAGAAGTATGAAATAGGCAGAAATAAAAACAGAATTTAACAATTTATTTCGGCGCATAAATATTATTGCAAAAATATATCCTATATACATTAAGATTGCCCTGATAACTGAAGATGGAAAATCTATAATATAGGCATAAAAAGACAATATAGAAATAATAAATATACAACGTCTTTTATAGTCAAGACCCAAATTTATAAAAATTATTTCCAAAAAATATATTATGATTCCAATATGTAAGCCTGAGATTGCTAATAAATGACTTATGCCAAAGTCGATAAACAGATCTGATGTCTCTACATCATAGTTTTGGCTTTTTGCAAGTATTAGCTTCTTTAAAACATATTGGTCCGATTCATTAAAATTATTTTCAATAGAAGAATTTATATAATCTTTTATTTTTAATTTTAAATCTAATAATATATTCTTTTTTGTACTTAAAATTTTTATTTGATCTGCTTTTATGAAATTATTAATACCTTTGTTTTTTAAATAATCCTTATAGCTTAAAGTATTAAAATTAGATAAGTATCTAGGTGTCATTCCTCTTCCAGTAATATAAATACTGTCGCCTGGCTCTATAGTTTTTTCTGAATTTACAGTCGCATATATAGATATGCTTTTCTTTTTATTATTTACAAATTTAGATTGTAATATAATGTTTTGATAATCATCTGAATAAATTTTATTCTCTTTGACAACGCCTATTATTTCATATTGTTCGTAAGTTTTTATGAATTCAGTCTTATGACCAATATAGAGATTTAAATTAACCATAATTAAAGAAAATATTAATATCTTCTTAGATATTTTTTTGTCAAGCATGTTAAAGCTAATAAAAAGTAATATTAGATTAAATATTATTCCTAAATAAGAGTCAGCTTTAAAAAATTTGATAGATAAAATCATATTGATTAATATAAACATAATATCTAAAGACATAATATCACCAAATAAATTATAACATAAAAGCTACAAAGTATTTATATTTTGTGATAATATTATCTTATAGGAGGTTTTAACATGACTAATAAAATTTATCTTAAAGATCCTTATCTCACAGAATATAAAACAGATATTATTTTTTCGGAGTATATAGATGGAAGTTATCAAACCCTCCTTAGAGATACTATATTTTATCCAGATAAAGTCGGAGGCCAGGCGGGCGATGTCGGCTTTATTAATGATATTAAAATAGATAAATCAATTCAAAAAGGCGATTTGATCTTACATCTTAGCAAAGAAAAAGTTAAAGGTGAATTTGCAAATATTAAAATAGATTATTTAAAAAGGCTCGATTCGATGCAGCAGCATACTGGGCAGCATCTGCTCTCTGCCGTATTTTACAAGGCTTTAGGGGCTAATACTATTGGATTTCATATAAATGAAGAATCAGGCTTTATAGATTTAGATATTAAAAAATTAGATTCACACGATATAAAACATATTGAAAGCTTAGCAAATTTAATAATTTATTCTAATTTTAAAATCAAATCTTATTATCCTAATGATTTGGAATTAAAAAAACTCTCGCTCAGACGAGAACCTAAAGTCACTAAAAATATTAGAATTGTAGAGATTGATGGATTTGATTATGCTCCCTGTGGGGGCGTGCACCTGTTATCTACTGGAGAAATTGGAATTATAAAAATTGAAAACTTCGAAAAACATCGTGGTGGCTACCGAATTCAATATAAAGCTGGGAATCGCGCATATGAAAATTATCAGAGTGCTTTAGATATTATCGATTACTTAGGAACTGATTTGAGCGTGCCCCAAGAATTAATTAAAGAACGATACCAAAATTTTAAAGCCGAATATCAGACTCTAGTCGAGAATAACAAAAAGCTAAAAACTGATCTCATCTCTTTTATGGCTAGGTTTTTAATTAAAAACTGCGACGATATAAATGGAGTGCCGATTATAATTTCAGAATTAAAAGATTTAGATACTAAAGAATTTAATCTGTTAATTAAAGAAGTGTCTAAAAGAAAGCAAGCTATACAGATCTATTATAAAAAAATGACTGCTCTAGCTCAGATTGTTATCTCGGCTCCAGAAAGTTTAAAGATTGATTTAAATAAAAATCTAAGACCTCTATTTCAAAAGTATTCGGTTAAAGGTGGAGGCAATAAACAATTGATGCAAGGCAGCATTTCCGTTTATGAAATAAATAATTTTATTGAATCTGTATATGATATATTGAAAGAGTTATTATAGAAAACAGCCCGAAGCAGCTTTGCCTCGGGCCTTACTTTATTTAAGGTCTTCTTATGCTATTAAGTAGCATTCTCTGTTCTACTTGAGCAACTAGTCTTCTTGTATATTCTACTGTATCGGGATTTACACTAATTGATGTTATGCCCGATTCAACTAAGAATTGAGCCAGTTCTGGATATTGCGATGGGCCTTGACCGCAAATTGACACTGTTTTACCATGTCTATTTGCAGCATCTATTAAAATTTTTAAAGCTCTCTTTACCGCCTCATTTCTCTCATCAAAATATCCCATATTGTTAAGTATTCCACTGTCTCTATCTGCTCCCATAACTAATTGTGTCAAATCATTAGAACCAATTGAGAACCCGTCAACTAATTGAGCAAATTCATCTGCCATAAATACGACTGAGGGAACTTCTGCCATTATCCAAATTTTAAAATCAATTCCTTGCCTCAAACCTTCTTGAGCCATAATCTCTTTTACTTGGATTAACTCCTCTGGCTTTCTGACAAATGGAAGCATTGCTATTACATTCTTTAGACCGTATTCATCTCTAACTTTTTTAATAGCCCTACATTCTAATCTAAAGCCTTCTTCATATTCTTTAGATATATATCTAGATAGTCCTCTCCAGCCAATCATTGGATTTTGTTCTATTGGTTCAACTTCATCTCCGCCTTGCAAACCTCTATATTCATTAGTTCTAAAATCACTCATTCTGACTGTCAGTTGTTTTGGATAAATTGTAGATGCAACTTCTGAAATGCCTTCAGATAATTTTTCAATCATCATTTCGGATTGTCCAGTCTTTACAAGATACATTGGATGAGCTCCTATCATATTTGTGAAAATAAATTCAGTTCGCATTAATCCTATGCCATCAAATGGTAAATCTTTATATTTTTCGATTAAGCCAGGTTCGCCTAAATTCATATAGATTTTTGTGGCTGTTATTGGAGCGAGTAAGGATTTCATTTCTTCGTTTATTGTAAAACTGGCTGAACTATGCTCTTCGACTTTCTTTTCTTTTACTTTCTTTTTTAAAACATCGCCTTTATAGACGACCCCTCTAGTGGCATCTAAAGTTACAAATTCGCCTGCTTTCAAAGCTTTAGTCGCACCTTTTGCACCAACTATGCAAGGAATGCCCAATTCCCTCGAGACTATTGCTGCGTGACATGTTCTGCCACCTTCGTCAGTTATTACTCCTGCACATTTTCTCATTGCTGGTACCATATCAGGATTCGTCATGCCAGTTACTAATATATCGCCATCTTTTATTTGATCTATATTTTTTAAATCTTTTATATTGTTTACAATTCCTCTGCCTATACCTGGAGATGCGGCAAGACCCTTTGCTAAAACAATCAATTCTTCTTTTTTATCTTCTTTAATTGTAGTTATAGGTCTAGATTGAAGAATATAAAGCTTGTTTGTGTCTTTATCAATTCCCCATTCAATATCTTGTATAGATTTATATAAAGCTTCAATTTTTAGACCGTATTGAACTAAATTATCTAATTCTTCTTTCGTTAAACATTCTGCATAAATGGCGTCTTTACCCAGCACATCTTCAACTTTTAATTCTTCAGTTCCAACTTGATCGTTAGATTTGATAACCATGATATTTTTTTCAGATATAGTTTCTTCAATAATTTCTCCAGTTTTTTTATTTACAATATATTCATCTGGAGTCACCATTCCAGAAACTACAGCTTCTCCCAATCCATAGCTTGCATTGATCATCATTTCGTTTAAATCTTGTGAAATTGGATTAGCCGTAAACATTACACCGCTTTTTGTACTATTTACCATTTTCTGAACAACTACGCTCAAGGCTACGTCGAAATGATCAAAATCTTGTTTTTCTCTGTAATAAATTGCCCTAGCAGTCCATAGCGAAGCCCAACACTTTCTAATATGTTTCATAAGTTCCTTTTCACCACTGATATAAAGATAAGTGTCTTGCTGCCCTGCAAATGATGCATCTGGCAAATCTTCAGCAGTAGCTGAGCTTCTAACTGCAACTTGAACATTTTCAATTCCTATTGATTTACCAAAAGTTCTATATGCAGCTATTATTTCAGCTTCAAGGTCTTCTGGGATTTTGCTTTCATTCAATTTAGATTGAAGCGATTCACTTATAGTCGTAAGAGAATTCGGATTGTCAACATCTAATCTTTCCATAGTCTCTTTAACAATAGAATCTAATTGAGTATGTGCAATAAAATAATTATACGCTTCACTAGTCACACAAAATCCAGGTGGAACATCTAAGCCCATTTGAGTCAACTCACCTAAATTTGCACCTTTACCACCTACGAGAGGAATATCTTCTTTATTTACCTCTTCGAACAATCTGATATACCTATACTTTGACATTTCATACCTCCATTTCAGTTTAAACTACAACTTTCTTCTTAATTCTGTTATCGTATCTAGCACTATGTCTTTAGGATTGATAGCTAATTCTTTTAATATATTTTCCTTTTCCTTACTGTTCGTAAATTCAATTTCTGCATAGGGATATGGATAAGTATCTTTATCCCAAATATCTAAATCAATTCTTGCGCTCTTATATAGATAAGATTTTCTATTTTTATATCCTCTATATTTAATGTGAAAGCCAAGATTTTCTAATATTTCTAATAATTTATCTTTATCTGAAATAGAAGTTGTTATTTCTTCAGCAGTTTTAAACTCTTTATCCTTTATAATTTTTTTCAATGTGAATTCTGAAGACCTACTATCTAAATTCTTTTTTTCTGTAGTTCTAATTCGTAGATATGCATTTAGATTTTTTTCAATAGAATCAGTTTCATTTTCAATTACAATATTTTCTTGATACTCTTGTCCCAAATATTTTGCTCCCAGCTTTATTAATCTCTTTTCAAATTCTGATAAATCGATATTTAAAACTTTGATTTCACGTTCTATCTCTTTCATTATATATTTAATCTCCTAAGTTTAAAATCAATATAATCACAAGATGCGCATATATAGTCTATGCCATCTATAATTCCTTCTTTTACATACTTATGCCCTTCCGAATGAAGATGACCATATATACATATAGGAATATTATATTCTTTCATCAAATCATGAAATTCATTTGGCTCACCGCTAAAATTAAAAGGCGGATAGTGTAACATACAGATAATTGGTAAATCGTTTTTAACACTTTCTAACGAAAGCTTTAATCTGTTTAACTCACGATTGAAAATCTTTAGATCGGCTTCGTCAAAATCCTCACTGTCTTTTGATTGCCACGCTCTAGTGCCACAGATATTATAAGATTCTAATTCGTAGGAATTATTATACACATAGTGAATCGTCTTAAAGCCAAGAGCTTTTAATTTTTTCATACTGCCCCACCAATAGTCGTGATTGCCTTTTATCATATATTTTTTGCCAGGAAGATTTTCAATCTTTTGTAAATCTGAAATTGCTTCTTTAGTCTTCAATGCCCATGATATATCACCAGGTACCAATACAGTATCTTTATCAGTAACATTTAATTTCCAATTCTCTATAATCCTTTTTTCATGATCGATCCAATTTTCTCCAAAGATGTCCATCGATTTATCACCAGTGCTGTCAAAATGCAAATCACCAATAGTAAAAATCATCTTAACCTCATAAATAAATTATATTTGCTTTAATATTATTGTTCTTGATAAAATCTATTTCTCTAGTATTACAAGAATATAATATAATTTGTCTAGTATTTTGTAAAGTATTTAAAAAGTTGATGGCCTGTCCAAAGCGTTCATCGTCATAGTTTGAAAAAACTTCGTCCAAAAACAGAGGGCTATCTAAATTAGAAATTTGTAATATAGCAATTCTTAAAGCTAAATAGACTTGGTCTATTGTACCAAAACTCAAATCAGATATATTTACATACCGTTCAAGCGCACTATCATATACGTGTACTTCAAAATTTTCATCCTGATATGATTTTTGATACTTTCCATTTGTTATCAATGATAAGTTTTCAGAAAGCTTAGAATTTAATAAATTTCTATAATTTGAATGAAGGCCTTTTGAACTCTCTATTATTGCTTTTTTAGCCTCTTTTAAAATAAACATTTCATCATTATATTCAGCTTCTTTTGCTAATAATAGATCTAATTTTTCTTCCAACTTTTGTTTTCGCTTTATATCTTTTTCAATAAAGCTATTTGCTGTCTTAATCTTTAAATATTCATCGTTTAAAACTTTTAATTCTCTATCTATATTTTTAGATTCTTCAATCAAAGTCTTAGAATCTTTTAAATCTCTAGGAACAGTAATATCTTTATATAATTGCAAGTTTGCAAACGAACGATTTTTTAATAATATCTGTAAATATTCTTCTAAGTTCTTTTTTTCTGTATTCAATTGATAAAACTGATCTAGTTTTTCAATCAAATCTTCGATATTTTCATAATTATAAATATTATTTTTTGTAAGTTCAGTTCTGATTGCATTTTCTATTTGTTTAAAATTTACTTCATTTATATTTTTTGTAGCCTTTACTTTTTCTACTTTCGATTTTAAATTATTTATTACTGCTAGATTGTCTCTATACTTTAAAAACTTATCAGAATGTTCATCGTACAAATCTATAATGTTTTTATTATAAGTATTTATATAATATCTTTCTAATTCGCTTTTATTTTGTAACAATTTATCTAGATTTAATTTTATATTTTCATAATCTCTATACTCTTCAAAGTTTGGCTTCTTATTGTAAGTATAAAGCGCAACAATAATTATTAGTACAGGTAATATTAGTCCAAATAAAAATTTATTATTTAAAAAATGTGTTGCTAAAATCATAAATATCGATAATAGAATAGATATTAAAACTGACTGTTTAAGTTTTCGAAATTTTATTTTTTTATCATTTTGTAAAATATTTTGTGCAATATCTTCTGCTTTAAAACTAAGTCTTTTTATTCTAGTTTTTAGTTCTTGCAAAAAATTATAGTCTTCTTCTATTTCAGAATAATTTTTAAAATTAGAATTTTCTAAATTTAATTTATCAATTTCTAATTCTAATTCATTGAGTGCTTCATTATCAGAATTGAGATGCTCTTTCGTTTTTTTATATTGCTGTAGTTTAACTGTCAAATCTTTATATGTAAGATTATCAATATTTTTAAATTCTTCATAATTTTCAAGTTCTGAATTTATATTATCTAAATATTTTTGTCTGTCTAATGCCTTATCATACAATCTTTTAGATTCATATGCTTTTAAACTTTCAAAATCTTTACTAATTTCATCTCTTTTAGTTTTTGCTAAATCTATATTTTTTTCTAAATCTATTAATTTTTCTAAATTGTTTTCATATATAGTATCAATATTTTTTAATTCTTTAAATTCTCGTTTTTGCAGTTCAATAAGTTTTTCTATTTCTCTAATTCCAAATTTAGAATTTACACTTTTTATTTCTCTATCTAAATTTGAGATTGCAGTATCTACTGATATGTTTTCATCATTACTTTTTAAAGAATTCGTTAGCAATTCGTTAATTTCGTTAATGATAATTTCTTTATTGTGGATGCCCCCTTGGGCTAAATACGCAGTATGTTCAAAAGTTTTTTCTGAAATGCCCCAAAAATAGCGTCCCGATTGAACGATTTTTTCTCTTCCTATATCTCCAAGCTCAGGCAAAATGTCTTTTAGACTATTTGCATCATAAATCTTAAATTCTTCGTATGATTTATTGAAAACAGAATCAATTCTAATAAGTGAATCATTTTTTTCAAAGACAATACTTCCTGCATATCTATCGCTCTCCCAAGGAAAGTATTTTTCATATTCTGGAGTATATACAGTGCGCCTCATGCCAGATTTTATAAAACCATAAAACATGGCGTTTATGAATGCATTCACAGTTGATTTTCCGCTTTCATTTTGTCCATGTATTATGTTTAAACCTTCTGTTAATGAAATTGTTTTATTTTGAAATTTTCCAAAACTTGATAGTATCAGTTTTTTTATAATCATTAATTAACTCCTGTGAGTAGTACCTCTAGGCCCTTCTTTATAATTTTATCTTTATATACTTCCTCTATATTTTCATCATTTAGAATATTATCAATAAAATTTTTGACAATTGTATCTTCATATAATTTTTCAATTTCCGACATATCCCATTGAGTCTCTCGCATATCTTTAATTTCAATATAATAAAAATAATCACTTAGCGATTCATAAAGACTTTCAATATTAAAACTTGAATCATAAAAGCCCTTTAAATTAATTCTAAAATAATCTTTATTTCTATTCTTTATATCTAAAAATTTTTTTCTAATATCTCCAAAGCTTTCGTCAGATTCTATATTAATTTCAATATTGTGATAATTTCGAATAGATGATGCTATAAATTCAGTATCCTTTAAACCATGCTCGTCAATTGTAAATATTCTAAAACCATGAGCTTCGTCTTCTTTGAAACTCAAAGGCTCAAGAGAACCTGAATAAAATGTATTTTCTGATAGTTTTGTTGGCTTGTGAATATGACCTAATGCAATATAATCGAATTTTTCCATCGGCAATTCATCCGCTCTATAATATAGATATTCATCATTAGGTAAATAATCAGCATGAAGAATTAATATATTTTTGTAAGCTCTATCAATATCTATATTGTTTAGATCAATTTTTTCGACTATTTCTTTGTCCCAAGAAAATCCATGAAATCTGAGCTTAGAGCTTTCATATTCAATATAGTCTAAATTGGCTCCTAATACTTTTACATTGTTCGGAAAAGATCCTATATTATGTTTTATTGCATATCTTAAATAATCGTGATTACCCGCTATATAAATAAATTCAAATTCATACCTATTGAATATATCTGATAGTCTATCAAAATCGGTTTGTGTGAAATATTCTTTTTCATAAATATCGCCGGCCAATATTACATATTGGATATCTAAATCTTTACAAATATTTAGTGAATTTTCAAAAGATTTCCAAATTTCTTGTCTTTTAATATCTGCATTAAATCTGCCAGCTTTAATAGATTCAAATCTTCTTCCAAGATGAATATCTGCCATATGAGCTATTTTTATTTCTTTATACATTAAATGCCTCAACTTCTATATGATTCATTAATTGCTTGATCTCAGAGGAGTCTGCTCTATTTTCTAAATTGAAATTCGATAATCCTGAAGCCAAAGCTATTTTTGCAGTCATTGATAAATCATAATTTTTTAAAAGTCCAATCGCAAATCCAGTTGCAATAAGTGATTTTTTAGGTTTTGTATTTAAAAGCTTATTAGCTTCAAATCTAATTCTTAATGCATTTGATTTATCGATATATATGGATTTATTACGATCAATTACTAAAGCTGCTCCTACTCCAGATTCTAAAAGAGTTTTTATAGACCTTATGATTTCCCATTCAAATTCTAATTCCAAATTAGATATTTCTTCTAATTCTTTCAAATCTAAAATTGATAGATAAGGTTTTTCCTTTACTAGATCATAAATTTCATCATTTTCAGAACTGATAATGACTTTTTTACCGAGCCTATAGCAGATTCTTATAAGATTTTTTGCAAAATTTTTAAGGCCATTGTAAATTTTTCCATTGACAATAACTACAGCGTCTGCCTCATTTACAGCTTCAGTAAATGCTTGATAAAAATCTTCAATTTCTTTTTGAGTAATCTTTGGCGCAGGACTTAAAATAAATGCTTTATCCTTATCACTTTGAATTTGCAATGCTTCTAAAGTACTAGTGGAAATATTAATACCGTGATAAGGAAAAGCTAATTTATTTATATATCGCTGTAGTTCGCAATTATCTTTTTGTCCACAAAAAGACATAAGCTTATAATCTAAATTCATATTACTCAAAAGGTCTGAGCAAAAGATTCCTTCGCCATTTATTTTCTTCTCAACTCTTTTTGCTCTATTTAGTCTATTGTGCACAAATTTGTCTAAATAATATTCTGTTGTAATTATCGGGTTTAAATCAACTACTAGAATCATTTAACCACCTCCGTGATATTATGATTATATCATATATCACTACATTAAATCATCAAAGAAATGTTCGGCAAATCTAAACTAGTTTGACATATTTCCATTTGCCAGTCATATATCTTATTCTAACTCCTAGCCATCGTGTAAATTGATCTATGAACATTGCCATCCATGCCCCTATTAGTCCTAAATTATAATGGAATACTAATAGATTTGCAGTTGCAATTCTTATAACTACCACACTGAAAAAAGTAATGACCAATGTCCATTTCGTATCTCCGGCACCTCTTATTCCGCCGGCAACTGTCAGTTGAGCTGCTTGGAATGGCTGAATTAACGCAACTAGCTTTTGAATATTTATAGATGAATTAATTATAGCCGGATCATCTGTATATAATGCCACCAAGTTTTTGCCCCAATTGAACATACAGAAACAGATAAATAGACCTGTTAAGGTTGCAATCATTCGAGAAGTTTTTATATATTGATCGGCTTTCTCTGTGCTATTTTCGCCAAGCGAACGTCCTACTAGAGTAGCTGCTACAACTCCAAAAGCTTGACCAGGTGCAAATGTAAATTGCATAATATTTATATTTATTTGGTGAGTAGCGTATACTTCTGTTCCCAAGCTAGATACAATTCTTACAAACATCAAAACGCCTACTCTAAATGCAATCTGCTCTAAAGCCGCAGGCCCTCCAATTGCTAACAAGTTTTTAATAATATCACTTTTAAATTTAAATTTTTCTTTCAAATTTATAGTAATCTTGTCATATTTTTTTGTAAGTATTAATATTCCGAGTATTACAGTACCTATCACTTGTACTGTGCTTGTCGATATACCAGCACCTAAAACTCCAAGTTTTGGAAAACCGAATTTACCAAAAATTAATACATAGTTACCTATTACATTTAGAAAGTTAATAAATATATTTACTTTCATTGGTGTCTTAGTATCGCCAACGCCTCGCATCGCTGCAAATATTGATAGATTGAATGCTTGGAATAAAAATCCTAATATAACAATTTTAAAATAGCTCTCCCCAATTGCAATAGCATCAGCTTTAGCGCCAATAAAAGTCATAATTTGAACTGGGAATAATAGTCCAAGTACAACTAAAGGTATTGCAATTACTAACATTGTTATAATTACAATATGCTTAACTACTGGTTCAATTCTCTCATAGCGCCTTGCACCAAAATATCTGGCAATCATTGCCGTGCCCCCAGTATTTAGAGCCTGTGCCAGAGCAATTCCAATAAACATCATATGATTAGTTATTCCAATAGCCGCAATAGAGGGAGTCGTAATTGCAGGAATATCACTATTACCAATCATAATCATATCGATCATACCGAATAGCGAACTTATAACTAATTCTAATAAAACTGGTATTGTCAATATACCAACTTCTTTTACTCGCGCCAATCGTTCGGACGAGCCTTCCATTTTATAACCTCCTATTTTCTTTAAAACTATTTGTAATTTTGTTATTATTTTCTTATTAGTATGTTAGAACATGTCTGAGTATTTGTCAATTCTTTACATATTAAGTTTATATTACTTAATGCACATAGAATTATCCCATCAATTTTTATTTCAATCGATGGGACATATTTTTAAATTTTATTTGCTTATTTAATAGATTCCATTTGGCCTTTCACTTTTTCTTCTATGGCTTTCACCTTTTTAATAGCCTTATCTTCATCCTTGTCGTAGGTATAAATATAGAGTTTAATTTTCGGTTCTGTGCCAGAAGGTCTTACGCAGTACCATGAGCCATCATCTAAGATAAATTTTAAAACATTACTCTTTGGTAAGCCTGTATCATCATATAGGAAATCTATCGTTTTTTCAAGTTTCATATCTTCAATTTCTTTAAGAGGCTCATTTCTAATAGCTTCCATCATTCTCTTTATGCGTTCTTGTCCCTCTATACCTTCATATACTAGAGAAATCAATTTTTCTTTAAAATACCCGTATTTTTCATAATATTCATTTAAGACATCTACTAGTGATAAGCCTTGTTTTTTATAATAACCGGCCATTTCGGCTATCATCATAGAGCTTACGACAGCATCTTTGTCGCGTGCATGGTCTCCATAAGTATATCCAATACTCTCTTCATATCCAAAAATAAAATCATATTCTTTAGTTTTATCCCATATATTAGGTAGAGCACAGATATTTTTAAAACCAGTTAAAGTTTCAAACATTTTGACACCAAGTTTTTCGCATACAGGTACTGCCATATTTCCAGTCACAATACTTTTTACAATAGCTCCATTTTCGGGAAGCTTATTTTTATCGTTTAGGCCGTTTAAAATATAATTTATCAATAATGCACCTGTTTGATTGCCGTTGAATGCATAGTAATCGTCTCCATCTTTCCCCATCATTGCCACTCTATCGCAATCGGGATCTGTGGCAATTAATAGATCGGCATCTATTTCTTTGCCCAGTTTTTTTGCATATTCAAACGCCTTGACATCTTCTGGATTTGGATAGCCGACCGTTGTGAAATAGGGGTCTGGTTTTTCTTGTTCTTTAACTATATTTACATTAGAAAATCCCCTTTTATCAAGCACATATCGAACTGGCAAATTTCCAGTTCCATTTAATGGTGAAAATACAATTTTTATATCTTTATCTATATCGTCATTAATTGCCATTCCTAAAACAGCTTCGTAATAAGCGTCATCTACAGACTTTGGAATAATTTCAATAATGCCCTTTTCTAAACCTTCAGAAAACTCCATACGCTTAATATCGCCCATATCTAATTTGTCATAATAAGATAAGATTTTCTTTGCAGTATCTTCTAATATCTGAGATCCTTCTTCCCAATATACTTTATATCCATTATACATTTGCGGATTATGAGAGGCTGTAATTACAATGCCCGAAATAGTCTTTAAATACCTCACCGCAAAGCTAAGCATTGGGGTTGGTCTAATATCATCAAAGACATAAGTCTTTATGCCGTTTGCTGCAAGTACTCCTGCCGCAATTTCAGTAAACTCTTTTGAAAAGTTTCTGACATCTCTGGCAATTGCAACGCCTCTAACTTTAGCATTTTCGCCTTCTTCTATTATTGTTTCAGCCAATGCTTGGGTCGCCATCGAAACTGTGTAGACATTCATTCTATTAGTGCCTGCCCCAACAATTCCCCTAAGACCTGCAGTTCCAAATTCTAGATTTTTATAAAATCTATCCTTTATTTCTTCTTCATCATCAAGTTTTTTCAACTCTTCTTTAGTCTTGTCATCAATATATTTTGATGAAAGCCATTCTTCATATTTTTCTTTGTAGTCAAACACTTATAATCTCTCCTTTATTTTGAAATCTCTTCCAATTTTGCATTGGTGAGTTTTATTAAATCTTCTAATTTTAATTCAATTTGAATGCCTATTTTCCCTGCGCTAACGATTATCGAATCGTAATTATTTGCACTCTCGTCGATAAATGTATTATAGCTTCTTTTCATTGCTATTGGTGAGCAGCCACCATGCACATAGCCAGTTTTGTTAAATAAATCTTTCAGTGGTAACATAGAAACAGATTTTTCTTTTGCAACATTAGCAGCCGCCTTCAAATCTAATTCTCTATTTGCAGGAACTACAAAAACATTTATATTTTTACTTTTTGAAATTGTGACAAGCGTTTTAAAAACCTGCGATTCAGGCTTTCCAATTTTTTCTGCCACTTCAGCTGCACTTAGACTACCATCAGCCGGATAAGTAAATGCATTATAAAATATATTTTTGCTCTCTATTTCTCTTATAACATTTGTCTTAATTATCTTAGTCATATTTTAATCATACCCTAATATTTAAGTAATAAGCCAGAATTTCTGCTTTTTTATCTCTAAAAATCTGTGCTAAATCAATTTTTTCAAATTTGCCATCTCTAACTACAGTTATGAAATCTTCATCTAACATTGTAATTATCATCCATGAATTTTTAAAGAGTGATCTTTTGGCCTTTAGATTTAAAACGATAGGATGATTATTATTTAATATAGTTTTTATATTTTCTTTAAATTGATTGTATGAAATTTTGGGCACTATTTTATTTATCTCAATCTTAAAAGAGCTCTCTAGATTATATTCATTAACAAAACTTAGTAATCTATTTTCATTAAAAATTCCTAAGCTTTTAAATAATGAATTTTTAAATAGATTAATTGCATAGAATATAAACTCTTTTTCAAATAGCATCGTATTAGTATTTAAGCCTAAATCAGTATGGGCTTTATTCAATTCATAAATATAAGTCGCTGTTATCGCCGTAATAGATTGGGCTGCTAGATTTGAAAACTGAGAAGTACTAACTAAAAGCTCTTCAGATATACTAGGCTTATTATTTATATTTAAAAACTTTTCATTCAATTTGATTTTTGCAAAAGCCATATTATCACCTAATAATATTATATCATAATCAAAAATATTTAGTGCAATTAAAAACTGAACTTAAAGATACAAAAATTGGTAGTGTCAATTATCAAAATGCTCTATCGAAAAGCTATTATAAATAAATTTAATTTTAGAATACAAAGCTCTAATCTAATTTTAAAATTCCCACCAGTAAAATTTCGGTGGGAATTTATTTATGGTTTTTTATGGTTTTTATAAAAATTATAATAATCAATGTAAGGGTGGAAATTAATACTATAGTGCCACCCGGTTTAAGCCCCAGATAGAAAGACAGAACTAATCCCGACATGGTAAATAAGATTCCGAAAAATATCGAATAAAAGAGCGTCTTATAGTAGCCTTTTTTTAATTGCAATGCACATGCCACTGGTATTACTAAGATTGACGAAACTATCAATACTCCAATAGTCCTAGAAGCTATTGCTATTGTAAGAGCTGTTATGATTGTAAAAATAGTATTTACTAATGTAGTTTTTACACCAGATAGCTTTGCCCCAGTTTCATCGAAAGTTATATACATTAAATCTTTAAAATAATATATGAATAGACTCATAATGAATAGAGCGCAAAAAGATACTAATAACATTTCGAAACTATCAATTGCTACAATACTTCCAAATAAAAAGCTTTCAAAATTGGCAGCTTTTTTTACAAATCCTGAAAAGAGTCCGGCAAGTCCGACTCCGGTAGACATAATAATTGCAGTAGCCAAATCAGAATATCCTGGAAATCTTTTTCTAATAAATTCTATGAATAATGCAGCGACAATACAAAATATTACTGAGCCTACTATTGGATTTAAACCAATTATAAGACCGAAAATAACTCCTGCTAAGGCAGTATGGGAGAGCGCATCACCAATCATAGATATTCGTTTATTGACTGTAATCATTCCTATACAAGGGATTGTAATAGATAATAATAGACCAGTAAATAGAGCTCTTTGCATATAAGTGTAATTAAATATATTCATCTTTCGATCTCTTTCTTATTTTTTTGTCTTTAACTTCATAAAGCGCATTTACATATGGCAAAACTTCTGAAACTTCGTGTGTAATCATTATTATTGTGACATTATGGTCCTTATTGAAATGATTCAATATTTTTAAAATCTTTTCTCTCGCCAACTCATCAATACCAACTGTTGGTTCATCTAGCAATAATATTTTAGGATTTGAAACGATAGCTTTTGCAAGCATAATTCTCTGCCTTTCTCCACCAGATAGATTTGAATATAGATAATCTTTTTTAGAAATCATTCCGGTAAGTCTTAACGCTTCATCAATCCTCTTTTTTTGTTCCTTAGAAATAATTTTTAAGCCTTTAAGCTCGCTATATAGATTTAAAGACACAATCTCATACGCAGTTATAGGAAAAGATTGCATCGACGCGGCACTAAGTTGAGGGACATAAGAGATATTGGTTAAATCGTGAGAAATATTAAAATCAATAGTGCCGCTTGATGCTTTTAATTCGCCAAGAATAAGTTTTATTAAGGTGGATTTACCAGTTCCATTTTCTCCTAAAATTACGGCGAAATCACCTTCATTTATTGAGAGATTAGATGCTTCAAAAATTGAATTATTACCATATGAAAAATTTAAATTTTTAATTGAAATAATCTCTCTCATAATATCTCCTTTTTATTTTAAAGCTTTCAATAATGATTCTAGATTGTCTTTCATAATTGAAATATAGTCTTTATTGTCATTTAATTCTTCTTCAGTTAAGCCTTCAATTGGATTTAGTACCAATACTTTTGCTCCAGTTTCATTAGCTATGGTCTCGCTCACTTTCGAGCTGATTAATGTTTCAGTAAATACTGTGTCTATTTTTTTATCTTTTATAAACTCTACAATTTCAGCCATTCTTTTTGGATCAGGTTCAGTTTCTGCGTTTAGACCTTGAATTCCAATTTGTTCTAAATTATAATCTCTTGCAAGATATCCAAAAGCTTCATGGTTGACGACTATTTTTCTATTTTTTAAGTCTTTAAGTTCTGATTCGAAGACTCTATTTAACTCTTCAAATTTAGCTTTTTCAATTTGAAAATTTTCTTCAAAGTACTCTTCGTTTTCAGGATCAACTTTTATTAAAAGCTCTTTTATATTTTCCATCTCTTTTATTGCGTTTTTTATGCTAAGCCACGTATGAGGATCGTATTCGCCGTGATCATGTTCATCATGTTCGTGTTCATCATGATCATGATGACCTTCCAATAATTCTAAACCTTTTGAAGCTTCTAAAAAAATTACATTTTCATTTAAATTGTCTAAAACTTTTTCAACCCAATGCTCAAGACCAGCTCCATTATAAATAAAGACATCTGCTGTTTCTAAAGCATTTAGTTCTTTAGAACTTGGCTCCCAACCATGCGCTTCTTGACCTGCAGGAATAATGTTTATGACATCAGCTCTATCTTTTGCAATTCTCTTTGCAAAATCGTACATTGGATAAACTGATGTATAAATTTGAAGCTTGTCTGTTTCTTTTTCAGATAGATCTTTATTTTTACAAGCCGTGGTCAGAATAAGCATTGCTATAATTAATATAAGAATTTTATTTTTCATATTTCCTCCCAGATATGCATTTGCAAATCATTTGCATTTAGATTTTATTCTATCTGAATTATTATGTCAAGTAAATTTTAAAAATTGTTTTTTTTATATGATATAATCAAAGCAGAGGTGATATTTTTGTACAGAGAACTGTTTAAAAAGCATAATTTAAAATTTTCAAAACCGCGAGAGGCTATATATAATCTTTTATACGAGTCAAAAATTGCGCTCACTGCCGATGATATAAGTGATTTGTTAAGAAATGATAGTTCAATAAATCTTTCAACTATATATAGAACTTTAAACGCCTTTGTAGAATGTAATCTCGCTGAAAAGACGATTATGCAAAATCAAATCGCCTATTACGAAATAGTTAAAGAAGAACATAAGCATTATTTTTTATGCGAAGTCTGTGATGAGTTAACGCCATTAAATGAATGTCCAATTCATGATTTAGAAAATAGTTTAGCGAAAGAATTTGGTTTCAAAATAAATTCTCACACTCTTGAATTTACTGGCATATGCAAAAATTGTTTAGAAAAGCAAAATGAGAATCGAAAATAGTCTTTTGATTCTCATTTTTTATTAATTTATCTTGCTATATATTCATTTGTCCACTCAGGAGCCTCAGGAGTATCTTTTGTTTTGACTTTTTCTAGCCACTGTTCATCTGTAAGTCTATCTTTCGACCAGAATTCATAATAATCAAATGAAGCACCTCTCATAAGATGAAGTTCTTCGCCTATTGGCACCACTGCAAAAAATTCATTTGGCTTGCCAACGGCTTCGCAAAGTACGACGACATTGCCAGAATCTGTTGCGGTTGCAATATCTGATACTAAAGCCATATGTCTGTCAGTTTCATTTTCTAAGGTCCAATTATGATTATCATCCATTACAAATGTAATTGATAGAGCTTCCATTTCTCCACCTATATATTTAATTCTCTCTTCATCTTCTGGAGAAAGCATTTCATTATTTAGTTCTTTTATTGAGCACTCGATGCAAAAATCAACTAAATCTATAAATCTATCTATTCTGTCATTTATACTCTCTGTTCCATAACCTAAGATATTCAAATTTTCTCTAGAATATTCTAACAAGGCCTTTATCGCTGAATAGGCTTCGACATTAGGCTCTACATAGTTTTTCACTTCTAACGCTTCCCAACCGCCCATCTCTGCATATAATTGTTTTCCATAAAGTACCGTATCATGTTTTAATTCTGCATATGAACCAAGAGCCGTTGCAAGTGATTTATGATTATATGCTCTATTGGTCATAAAAGATGGATATCCTTCTGGAAATGTTCTTAATAGCGGTTTAAGAGCTTGCAACCAACCTGAGTATATATTTCCTTTAAAATAAACTTCAGGTAAATTTTTTACAAAGCTTCTAGCTTCTTCTAGATTTAGTTCAAAATTTTCTATACTATTATTATATTCGTCTTGCATTAAAATCTCTTTTGAGAGATCAGAGCCCATTGCATACATAAAGTCTAATGCTGTAGGCAAAGGCCTAATCAATGGGATTACCGTATTTTTATATACATCGCTATCCAATATATAGCGTTGGCCCATTACTCTCAACTGTTTTTGATTTTCGCTATCTTCGTCGGAAGTAAGTTTTCCTAATCTTGGAGCTGGCAAAGATTTTACTTCTTCATAAAATGCATCTATGAATTTTGAATCCGAAAATCGATTGGCATCTATATCGTCTGACAAAATTGTTTTTAATATGGGTACATAATCATAAAACGACAAATCATCAGACTGGCCTACAAATGCAGTTGTCAAATCATAAACTTTTTGCCAAGCATTTAGTGCGTCTTCATCAGTCGAAATTGCAAGCGAAATCAGCATTCCCTTGATGGCATCCGATTCGTTTCTATCGCCATCTACTGTAAATAGTCTAAATGGAATATGGCCATATAGCATAACAGTTTTAAAATATTTTTCTAAATCGTTACTTCTGGTATAATGACCTCTGGGTTTAAACTGTGTATAATCGACATTATGACTTACTATTTTTGATTGATAAATCCCTGATTCATCCTCGATAAGTTTAATTTCGCCTTGAGCTATATCTAATATACTCTTAGGCACATCTTGATTAATTTTTCCATTTAAAAGATGGTCAGCTACTGCAAAAAAAGCTACTACTTTCGATGCTTCTTCTTTAACTTTTTCATCTGTTAATTTCTCATAATAATCTAATGTTTTGCTTAACAGTTTTTCATTCATCTCTTTAACGGCATCTAATAACTCCCCTTCTTCCAATCTTCTAAGCGTTGCGCTATAAAATATATGATACAAATGGTAGATTGAATCTGTAGTTATTATCGAGGGCAAATTTTCATATTCATTTATTTCATAAATATTAAACATCTGCTCCGTAAAATATAAATCGTCATTAATCTCTCTTGCAAAAAAATTATTTTCAGAAAGCATTTCCATTTCTTTTTCGGAGAAATTTCCTATTCTTTCAAAATACTCTTTAAACAAATTCAAATTTGCTATATTAGACAGATCTTTATTTGTACTATAGGCTTGCAATTCTGGTTTTGCACCGTATGCAGGAATTTCAAAGGCCAAAACTCTTTGTGGTTTAAAAAGCTTTATAATTCCAAAATCTTCTTTGGTGATATTATCATCTTTGGCAATTTCTTCATCCTTTTTATCATTACTTTCAACTTCTATTTTTTCATCTTTATTAGATATATCTCCTTTTTCTTCAGGCTTTTGTGAGCAAGCAACAATTTGAGATAATAGTAATATTA
The DNA here is from genome assembly GCA_030537765.1 of Tissierellia bacterium. Classification (GTDB taxonomy): domain Bacteria; phylum Bacillota; class Clostridia; order Tissierellales; family Peptoniphilaceae; genus JAUNVH01. The sequence continues at coordinate 26,912 of JAUNVH010000014.1, forward strand.
AGGCTAGTGATAAAGCCAATAATTTTTTCTTGGACTTCATTTAAATTCATCTCCTTCTTTAAACATTTTATTTAATTCTTTAAATTTAAAAATCTTTTCCCAGTCTTTTGTTCGAATATTAATTGCCTCCCTTCCGACAAATTCTGCCGATTCAATATTTTCAATCTTTTTTTCTACATCGAATCCAAAACCAATATTCATAGCAAGATTTATATTGATTTCGCCGTGGATTTTTTCTATCGTTATAATTTCCGTATTACCATCCTTAGTAAAATCCGCCAAATTAAAATCTTCAAGTACGCCCGAAGTCTTTGAACTCCTGAAAAATGGTTTTAGTTTATCTTTATAGACAACATAAATAAAGATCTTTTCATGCGGAATTGGATGAAAAGGCGAGTCAGTATGTACACCAATTGCAATTCCTTTGTATTTATCTCTAAATACTCCGCTTGAAATTTTATAAGGTGATAGCTTAGAAAAATCTTCTGTGATAAATTTTTTATCAGTATATATTATTAGCTTTGAGCCATGTTTTTTGATACCATCTCTAATTAAAAATATAGCACTGCCATTTTCCCAAGGATTAATTTGAAAATCTATAATCAAAATCAAAGGAATCAATATAATTATCAAAAACAATATTATCAAAAATCTTTTCATCTTTATCACCTATTAAATTTATATTAACACATTTTAATTTGCTTTTGTGGCCTGCTATATAACTGTAAAACTATTGTAAACATTTACGTAGTTTTGTAATAATTTTCTCTTTTTTGATACATTCTTTATAAAGCTATGTTATAATTGATATATTAAGAAAGCGGTGATGAAATGTATTGCTATAAATGTGGTTCCAAATTAAACAAAAACGCAAATTTTTGTCACACATGCGGGGCTAAAATAAATGAAAATATAGAAGTTCTATTTGTTGACAAAACTAAAAATGATAATGAAAATACTGGAACAATCGTCAATTTCAATAATTTGAAGACTAAAATTTCAAAAGTATTGTTAGATTCTAGAGATGAAGAAGAATCTAGCGGTAAATTTTTAAAACAAAGGCCTGAAAAAGATAAAACTGAAGAGAAGCCAATTGAGGGTCCTATAGATGGTGCGGTAGAAAAAGACATTCCAATATATATTAAAGATGAATTTCCCAAAGAGAGAGATTATAAATTAAACCTTAAAAAACCCAGCTTTATTGAGAAGTTTTTAAATAAAAATGCTAAACCAGAAATAGAAAATATCGACACTTTAGACGGCGATACGGAAATTGCAACTGAATTTTCATCTTTCAAAGAATCTGAAAATACTAATAATCTCGATGAATCAACTATATCTAAAAAACAAAAAGAATTGAGTATAGATGAATCGATTGACAAGCATTCTGAAAAGCCAAGCTTAATGGACAGGATTAAGACATTCTTCCGGGAAGATGATGAGGATGAATTCGACATTTTTACGGGAGATAATTATATAAATGAAACTTTAGATGAAGATGTAACAATTCACGAAGATGAAGATGAAATTATAGTCGAATTTGATGATCAAAATGAAGATAAAGCTGATGAATTAGAATACAAAAATTTTGAAAAATCTTCTTCTTACAAAGACGATAAAATTGAAGAATCTAAAGAAATAATAGAAACTAAAGCAGATAATAAAACAGAAGATAGTATCGATAAAATAGAAGATCATTCTCAAAGGACAATCAAATTTTCTAAAAAAGTCATTGAAGCAAATATTGACGATAAAAAGCTAAAAGAGGAATCAGAAATAGAAAAATCTGATTCAGGCGAAATAAAAACGACTGATGCTGAATTTTTAGAAACAGACGATACTAAAGACAAGGGGCTTTTCGCTTCGATTAAAGAATTTTTAAATTCTAAAACTGACGAAGAATTTATTTTAGAAGATCAAATTGAAGAAATTGTCACAGAAGATAAAGATTCTAATTTAGATGAAAATTCTTTTGAGCCTACAATTGATCAGATGGACGATAAATATACGGAAAATGATCTCTTTAGCGACTCGCACAAATATTATAACGATTATTCAAAAAGAGATTCTACAGATTTAGATGAAGATAAGAAAAGTTTTAATATTGGCGAGAAAGTATCGGCCATAATTTTGAGTATAAAAACATTTTTTAAATCTATTGTAAGCTTCTTTAAGGCACCTAAAAAATCAAAACCAGTTGAACAGTCGCCTGAGAAATTTAGCGAAAATATAGAAATAATTCTAAACGATCCATCTTATAGCACTGGCGACACAATGCCATTAGTCTTAGATGAAAAGAGTAAAGAATTATTAAATACTGAATTAGAAAAAAGGCGTAAAGAAAGCATGCCAAAAGAGAATATACTAGATAAATTAAATCACATTGTATATCCCATTATTAAAAATATGTTGGCAATGAAATTTATGATTAGAATACCTTTAATTATTATCTCTTTAGTATTGCTTTATATACCTGTAAAAAGCCATATAGAAATGAAATGGGCCGTGATATTATTTACGATTTTAAAATTTGTTTTATATATGATACAGTCGAGCGTGCCAATGAATGTGGCATTTACACGCGCCCGTATTAGATTAAAGCAGTCTGTAATTAACTTTTTTATTCTATTAAGTGTTACATTCTATTCGATAATAAGTTTTGTAAACTTTAAACTGACAACACCGCTAGAAACCACGACAGATCTGTTACTACACGCTTTAACACCACAGCTGCTAGTAAATATTATAAGCGGAGTGTTCATAATGGCCTTAATTTTGATTATTGCATATAATCATATTAAGAAATCGAATAGTTTAATTTTTGTAGGTTGGTTCTTAGTTACTCAAATATCTATAATATTATTAATTAAACTATTATTTATATTAATATCCACATTTTTAGGAACAATTTTTATTCATATATAAATTAAGCTCCGCACAAGCGGAGCTCAATTTATTTATTTAATTTCTAATACATCGTATCCTGCATCTTCAACTGTCGATTTTAAAACTTCATCTGAAACTGCTTTTTTAAGTTCGAGATTTGCACATTTGTTTTCTAAATCAACTGTTGCCAATACGCCATCGATTTTGTTTAAAGCTTCTTCAACTCTTTTTTTGCAATGTCCACAAGTCATGCCATCAATAACGATTTTCTTTTCCATAAGTTTTTCCTCCTCTTTATCTTGATTAATTTTTGATAAATCATCTGATTCTTCATACTTACCTTTAGTAAATTTAAAACCATTTAATCTCAATGCATTTGTAACAACAAATAACGAGCTTAAGCTCATGGCCAATGCTCCAATCATAGGAGAGAGTTTCAAGCCCATAGATTCATAAAGCAAGCCTGCAGCTATTGGAATGCCTAAAGTATTATAGAAAAAAGCCCAGAACAAATTCTGTTTTATATTTTTAATCGTCTTTTTAGAAAGATTAATTGCATTTAAAACATCAGTCAAATCATTTTTCATCAAGACAATATCAGCCGATTCAATGGCCACATCGGTGCCTGCTCCAATAGCAATTCCTACATCAGATCTCATAAGAGCGGGAGCATCGTTTATGCCATCTCCTACCATCGCAACGACTTTGCCTTTCTCCATAAGATCTCTTACGGCTTTATCTTTGTCTTCCGGCATTACATCGGCAATAAAATGTTTCAAGTTTAATTTCTGAGCAATTGCTGTGGCAGTTTGTTTATTATCACCTGTAATCATAAAAGTATCTATGCCCATCTTGTTTAAGCTCTCAATTGCAGCCTTTGAATTTTCTTTTAATACATCAGAAACTGCAATTATACCTAGTATTTTTTCTTCATTTGCAAAAATTAATGGAGTCTTACCTTCCATAGCCAATTTCTCAATTTCCTTTGAAATATTTTTAGAATCAAGTCCATTTTGTTCTATAAATACTTTATTTCCAGCAATATAGACTTTTTCGTCTATTTTGCCTCTTATGCCTAAGCCACTTAAAGCTTCAAAGTCAGATACTTTATAATCTTTTGCATTATTTTCATTCGCATATTCTATTATAGCTTTACTCAAAGGATGTTCGGAAGGTTTTTCTAATGTATAAGCTATATCCAATAATTTTCTTTTATCAATATCAAAGTTTATAAGATCGGTTACAAATGGCTTGCCCTTTGTCAGAGTGCCCGTCTTATCGAAGATAACGGTATCTATATCATGCAGTGTTTCTAAAGCTTCTGCAGATTTTATTAAGATTCCATTTTTAGCACCGACTCCTGTGGAAACCATTATAGCTACAGGAGTTGCAAGCCCTAATGCGCACGGGCATGATATTACTAATACTGAAATTGCCATATTCAATGCAAGTTCTAAATCTTTTATATGGAAATTCCAATATAAAAAAGTAATTAGTGAAATTACCATAACTATTGGGACAAATACACCTGCAATTTTATCTGCCAGCTTTGCAATAGGAGCTTTAGATGAAGAAGCATCCTGTACAAGCTTTATAATTTTGGCAATAGCTGTATCTGAACCAACTTTTTTAGCCTCAAATTTAAAACTTCCAAATTTATTTATAGTTCCACTCATCACTTCATCGCCAACAGTTTTTTCAACTGGAATACTTTCACCAGTCAATGCTGATTGGTCGACAGCAGAATTTCCTTCAATGATTATGCCGTCAACGGGAATACTTTCGCCAGGTTTTATTAGTATAATATCGCCGATTTTTAATTCTTTGACCGGAATTTGTAGCTCCATATCATCTTTTATAATCGTGGCTATTTTGGGTTGCAAATCCATCAAAGAAGTAATTGCTTTTGATGTTTTGCTTTTAGAATTTGCTTCAAAATACTTACCTAATGTTATCAATGTCAAAATCATTGCTGCCGATTCAAAATAAATATCATGAGCATATCTATCATAAATCTGTGGCATATTTTTTTCTAATCCATAGATCATCATAAAGATTGCAATAATTCCATAAAATTCTGAAGCTGCGCTACCTACTGCAATTAGAGAATCCATATTGGGATTTCTATTTAACAGAGCTTTGAAGCCACCTGTGAAATATTTTTTATTTACAAAAAGTACGGGTATGCTCAATAGAAACTGTGTAAACACATTACTTAATCTTCTATCGTGACCAGATAAAAATTTTGGTAGTGGCATACCAAACATTTCTCCCATAGCTATATACATTAAAGGAATCATAAATATAGCAGATATAATAAGTCTTCTTTTCATATCTGTCTTTTCTTTTGCATATATATCAGATGATTCTAATTGGGAATTATCGGTCCCTTCAGCTTTCGATTCATCATTTTTTAACTGTGCTTTATAACCTGCCTTTTCAATTGCAGCTATAATTTTTTTATCATCAATGTCTTTAGCTCTTACAGTCATTGACTTTGTGAGTAAATTTACCTCCACCTCATCAATGCCTTCTATCTTGTTCACGCTTCGTTCGACTGCTGCAACACAGGCGGCGCATGTCATGCCTTCTATATTAAAATGTCTTTCCAATTCAACACTCCTTTCTACACACTATTGATATGATACCCTTAATAATATAAATTATCAATTAAATATTTTATTAACAAATTTAGAGCCTAAGGAAAAACTCCGATTGGTCTATCGGAGTTTAGAAATACAAATTTATTTTATAACTAGATTGTAAATTTTTAATGGCACGTAAATTTCCTTAATTACTTTTTTATCTCCTAATGCTTTTTCATAATCAGAATGCTCTATTACTAATTTCTTAATTTCTTCTTCTGAGGCTGTTCTTGGAGCTTCAATTTTGAATCTCAATTTGCCATTAAATTGCACTGGAATTTCAACAATGTCTTCAATAGTTTTGTCTTCGATATATTCGGGCCAATTCTGTTCGTGTAGATATCCTCCGAGATTATTTGCTATCCAAATTTCTTCAGTTATATGGGGAGCAACTGGATTTAATAATTTTAAAAATGTCCTTAACTCTCCTTTAGTAATCTCTTTTTTTGCCTGAATTGAATTTAATAAAGACATTAATGCAGCAATTGCCGTATTATATTTTAAATTTTCATAGTCGTTACTAACTTTTTTTATAGTTTGATGAAATTCAGTTTCCATATCCTTAGAATACTCGTCTGAATCTTTTATCATCGTCTGCAAATTCCAAACTCTATCTAAAAATCTCTTACAGCCTTTTACTCCATTTTCAGACCATGATACACTTTTTTCAAAATCGCCTATAAACATTTCATATGTCCTTAAAGTATCGGCGCCGTATTCATGAACAATATCATCAGGGTTTACTACATTGCCACGAGATTTGCTCATCTTCTCGTTGTTTTCACCTAATATCATGCCGTGTGAAGTACGCTTCATATATGGCTCTTTACCCGGCACTACTCCCAAATCATACAAAAATTTATACCAAAATCTAGAATATAGAAGATGTAGTGTCGTATGTTCCATGCCTCCATTATACCAATCTACTGGCATGAAATAATCAAGTTTTTTTCTGTTTGCAAATTCTTCATCATTATTAGGATCTATATAGCGCAAAAAGTACCAAGAAGATCCAGCCCATTGCGGCATTGTATCTGTTTCTCTTTTAGCAGCTTTGCCACATTTTGGGCAAGTCGTTTCTACCCAATCTTTAATATTTGCTAGCGGCGATTTGCCATCATCTGTAGGTTCATAGTTTTCAACTTCGGGCAATAGAAGAGGCAAATCTTCTTCAGAAAGAGCAACCCAGCCACAATCTTCACAATCGACTAACGGAATAGGTTCGCCCCAATATCTCTGTCTAGAAAAAAGCCAATCTCTGAGTCTATAATTTACCTTTTTTTCTCCCAGATTATTTTTTACTAAATATTCATTCATCTTTGCAATTGCATCTTTGACATTTAGCCCATTTAAAAAGTCTGAATTTATCAAAATTCCTTCATTAGTATCAGTATAGGCTTCTTTTTCGATATCGCCGCCCTTTATAACTTCTATTATTGGCATATCAAATTTTTTGGCAAATTCATAGTCTCTTTCATCGTGAGCGGGAACTGCCATTATTGCGCCTGTGCCATAAGTTATTAAGACATAATCTGAAATCCAAATTGGAATTTCTTTTTTTGATACTGGATTTAAAGCTTTAATTCCTTCTAACATAATGCCAGTCTTTTCTAATGATAATTCCGTTCTTTCAAATTCTGATTTATGAGATGCCTCATGTCTGTAATCGCAAACTGCATCGTAATTTTTTATTTTATCTTTCAATTCGTCAAGCAGCGGATGTTCAGGTGCTATTACCATATAACTTGCGCCAAAGATTGTATCGGGCCTTGTTGTAAATACTTTTAAAGAACTCTTTTCATTCACTATTGGAAATTCTATTTCTGCTCCATAAGATCTACCAATCCAATTAATTTGCGAGGCTTTTACTTTATGAGGATAGTCAACCAATTCTAGATCATCGATTAATCTATCTGCATATTCAGTAATTTTTAACATCCATTGACTTATAACTCGCCTTTCGACAATATGGCCACAACGTTCACAGTTTCCAGCCACAACTTCTTCATTTGCCAATCCAATTTTACATGAAGGACACCAATTTACTGGCATTTCTTTTTTATAAGCCAAGCCTTTTTCAAACAGTTTTAAAAATATCCACTGAGTCCATCTATAATATTTGGGATCCGTAGTATTAATTTCTCTATCCCAATCGAATGAAAACCCTATTGACTTCAATTGTTTTTTAAAATTTGCAATATTTCTTTCTGTTACTATTCTTGGATGAATCTTATGTTTTATTGCAAAGTTTTCAGTGGGCAAGCCAAATGCGTCCCAGCCCATTGGAAATAATACATTATAACCTTCCATTCTTCTCTTTCTGGCAACGACATCTAAGGCAGTATAAGGTCTTGGATGTCCCACATGTAGTCCCTCGCCAGATGGATATGGAAATTCCACTAAGGCATAAAACTTTTCTTTAGATTCATCAAATTTTGTTGCAAAAGTTTTATTGTCATACCAATAATCTTGCCATTTCTTTTCTATTTCATTATGATTATAATCTAGCATAATCTCCTCCTTAAAATTCCGCATTGCCAACAGTTCTGGGGAACGGAATTATATCTCTGATGTTTTTCATGCCTGTAATATACATTAGAGCTCTTTCAAATCCCAAACCGAATCCTGCATGTTTTGTGGTTCCGTATTTTCTAAGCTCTAAATACCACCAATAATCTTTTGGATCCATGCCATTGTCTATAATTTTTTGTTCTAGCACATCAAATCTTTCTTCTCTTTGAGATCCACCTATTATTTCCCCTACGCCTGGAACTAATAGGTCGGTTGCTGCAACTGTCTTATTATCGTCATTTAAACGCATATAAAAGGCTTTTATTTCCTTTGGATAATCAGTTACGAATACTGGTCCTTTGACTATTTCTTCAGAAATATATCTCTCATGCTCAGTTTGTAAATCGATTCCCCATTTGACTGGATATTTAAAGTCTACATCAGCTTTTTCAAGTATTTCTATGGCTTCTGTATAAGTCATGCGCTTAAATTCGGAATTGACCAATTTGTTTAATCTTTCAAGCAATGTCTTGTCAATAAAATCGTTGAAAAATTTCATCTCATCGGCTGCATTTTCTAGAGTATATTTGATAATATACTTTAACATATCTTCGCCAACTTGCATTATATCTTTTAAATCTGCAAATGCAACTTCAGGCTCGATCATCCAAAATTCTGCAGCATGCCTTTGTGTATTAGAGTTTTCAGCTCTAAAAGTGGGACCAAATGTATATGTCTTTTTAAAAGCTTGTGCAAAAATCTCTGCTTCTAATTGACCGCTTACAGTAAGATTTGTTTCTTTATGGAAGAAATCTTCATTTGTATCTATCTCTCCCGACTCAGTTTTGGGAACATTGTTCAAATCTAAAGTTGTAACTCTAAACATATCGCCAGCGCCCTCTGCATCTGAAGCAGTAATTATTGGCGAGTGGCAATAGATATAGCCCCTATCTTGAAAGAATTTATGAATTGCATATGCCAACACACTTCTGACTTTGAACGCCGCAAAATAAGTGTTTGTCCTAGGTCTAAGATGTGCAATAGTTCTCAAATATTCAAATGAATGCCTCTTTTTTTGCAATGGATAATCGCTTGGCGATTCTCCTTCAATTTTAATTTCTTTAACTTGCATTTCTACAGGCTGTTTTGCATTTGGAGTTTTTACAATTGTTCCTTTGGCAATTATGGCCGAGCTTATTCCCAGTTTTTTTATTTTATCAAAGTTTTCTAATTTGTCGTCATAGACTAATTGCAATGTTTTAAACTGTGTTCCGTCATTTAGCTCAATAAATCCAAAACTCTTTTGATCTCTATTTTGTCTTATCCAACCACTGACTTCAACTTCTTTGTCTATGAAATCTTCTGGTCGTTTAAATATTGATTTTAATTCAGTGCTCATATTAACCTCCTATATAAAAATAAACTCTCATCCAAAGGACGAGAGCTCTCTCACGTGGTACCACCTTAATTATTCTTAAAAGTCTTAACGATCTTCACCGTTCGTTATCAAACGAAAGCTCCGAGTTGTTTTTCATAAGATGGGCAAATCTGCATTTTCACTATCTGCAAATCACTTTATATGCCTTAAATCAAATTACTCGTCTCATCATTGCAATTATTGATATTATATAGCCTTAGTCTTTAAATTGTCAAGCTTTAAGGCTTAAAACTTAGTATTAGTTTATCTTCCATCTCTGTTTTTTTGTATAAATCCTGCTATAATCAAAATTATCGCAATTAATGGAAGACCCCAGCTAAATAAAACACTAAGTGTTTTCATAAATAATTTTAATAAAATATATGCTACTAATATACCAAGTCCCAATTTTGTCAAGCTATTTAAATTATCCATTTTATCAACCTTCCTTCAATTTATTTTTCTTCTCATCTAGTTTATGATTTAATTTAGCTTCTTCGCCTAAATATTTTGGCTCATAAAATTTTTCATCAATTCCTAGATAATCTTGTTCAACATAAGCATTCTGATAATTATGAGGATATAAATAATTTGGCGAATCCTTATTTATATTTATATTTCTCAAATGCTTAGGCACTTCCAAAGTTCTCTTCTCTTTAACTCTCGCCACAGCCTTATTGATAGCACTATATGCCGAATTGCTTTTTTCTGAAAGAGAAAGATAGATTGTAGCCATTGCAAGTGGGATTCTTGCCTCTGGCATACCAACAAAGTTCACTGCATTGAAGCAATTATTTGCGATAGTCATAGCTTCTGGATTTGCAAGTCCAATATCTTCAGATGCCGATATTATAATACGCCTTGCTATAAATTTTGGATCTTCACCAGCTTCTAACATTGTCGCAAGCCAATACAGTGCAGCATCGGGGTCTGAGCCCCTTATACTTTTTATAAATGCAGAAATTATATTATAATGAAATTCTCCTTTTTTATCGTATCTAAAATCATTAAATTCAGTCACATCTGAAATGTCTGAATTAGTTATTAAAATCTCTGATTGATTTTTCGATGATAATACCAAAAGCTCCAATGCATTTAAAATCTTTCTAGCATCGCCTTCGCTTTTATTTAAAAGATGTTCCCTAGCTTTAGTCTCAAATTTTATATTAAAAGATCCCAAGCCCTTATCTTCGTCTTCTAAAACTCTATCGATTAAAATATCTAAATCGCTGCTTTCAAGTTCTTTAAACTCCATTATAGCGGCTCTAGATAGCAAGGCCTTATTTACTTCAAATAGAGGGTTTTCAGTAGTTGCACCTATTAGAATAATAACTCCTCTTTCCACATGAGGCAAAAGCGCATCTTGCTGCGATTTATTAAAACGATGTATCTCATCTATAAATAGGATGGTTTTTCTATTATACATCTTTAAATTATCTTTTGCGATGTCTATTATCTGTCTTAATTCTTTTATCCCTGCAGTTACAGCCGAAAGGGTCACAAAATCATTATCAGTAGTTTTTGCTATAATATTTGCCAAAGTTGTTTTTCCCGTGCCGGGAGGTCCATAAAAAATCATAGATTTTAATCTATCGGCAGATATTAGACGATTTAAAATTTTGCCCTCACCTACTATATGCTTTTGCCCGATAAATTCTTCCAAGCTATTAGGTCTAAATCTTTCAGCTAGTGGAGCGTTTTTTTCTAAATTGTTTTCCATATTCATTGTAAATAAATCCATTAATATCACCTAAAAATTTGAGAGAAGTTTTCACTTCTCTTCATTATTATTTATTATCTTTTTCAATTCGTCCATAAAGGAATTCAAATCTTTAAACTGTCTATATACAGATGCAAATCTCACATATGAAACTTCATCAATTTCTTTTAACTCTTTCATTACTTGTTCGCCAATAAAAGTAGAATCAATTTCTTTTTCTAAAGAATTGTAGATGCTCTTTTCTATATTGTCAACAGATTCTTCAATGCGCTGCATCGATACAGGCCGTTTTTCGCATGCTCTAATCATTCCATTTAAAATCTTATTTCTGTCGTAAGCCTGCCGATTACCATCTTTTTTTATTACCATAATAGGAACTTTTTCAATTCTTTCATAAGTTGTAAAACGCTTTTTACATTCTTCGCATTCGCGTCTTCGTCTTATTGTTTGACCTTCATCTGTAGGTCTGGAATCTACGACTTTAGAGTCTTCGAAACCACAATAGGGACATTTCATCAAATCACCGCCTATGTAATATAAGCACCCATTATTTAAATGAGTGCTCAATTTAGTTAATTATGATCTACCTTTTAGAAATCCAGGAATATTTAATTCGTTAGGATCAATTGGCGCTTTTTCTTGGCCTTCTTTTTTTGATTCATCACTGTCTTTTTTAACTGTTTTTTTGCCATTTAATTCTCCAAATCCAGTTGCAATTACAGTTATTTTTACTTCGTTATCCATTGAATCGTCAATTCCGGCACCAAATATTATATTAGCTTCTTCTGAAACTGCTGAACGAACCAAGTCTGCCGCTTCGTTAATTTCAAATATACCTAAGTCGGAACCACCAGTTATATTTATCAATACAGATTCTGCTCCTTCAATTGAAGTTTCTAAGAGAGGACTCTTAATAGCCATTCTTGCAGCTTCTGTTGCTCTTTCGTCGCCCGCAGCAATACCAATACCCATATGAGCAATGCCCTTATCGGCCATGATAGTAGTAACGTCTGCAAAGTCTAGATTTATCATATTTGGAACGCTGATTAAATCGGATATACCAGTAATACCTTGTTTCAATACTTCGTCAGCCATTTCAAAAGCTTGTGATACTGTAGTCTTTTTATCTGCAATTTGTAAAAGTCTGTCATTTGGAATTGTTACTAATGTATCTACTTTTCCAAGTAATAGTTCAACGCCATTTTCTGCTTGAACTCTTCTCTTTTGGCCTTCAAAAGTGAAAGGCTTTGTCACAATTCCCACAGTTAAAACATTCATACCTTTTGCAATATCAGCTATAACGGGAGCCGCTCCTGTTCCAGTGCCTCCGCCCATACCAGCTGCAATAAAGACCATGTCGGTGCCTTCCAATGCTTTTTGAATTTCATCTGCGCTCTCTTCAGCAGACTGTTTTCCAATCTCGGGATTAGCTCCTGCTCCAAGACCTTTGGTAATCTTCTCGCCAATTTGCAATTTATTTTCTGCTAAAGATGTGCTCAAAGCTTGTTTATCAGTATTGACAGAAATAAATTCAACACCTTTTACTCCCGCACTAATCATTCTATTGACGGCATTGTTTCCGCCTCCGCCAACACCAATGACTTTAATCTTCGCAAAATCTTCTTGCGCCATTTCAAAATCTAACATAAATATCCTCCTTCGTTAATATGCATATTAATTAAATGGAAAATACGTCTACTTTCCATTGATACTGCCTAATCATTTCTATATATGATAATTTTATACTTTAATTAGACAATAGTCAACATCTAATTGATTAATCAGTAACTAAAATG
>JAUNVH010000001.1 GCA_030537765.1 Tissierellia bacterium
ATTGTTTCCAGAATAAAAATATTATCTAAATTGAATATTGCAGTTAAAAGATTGCCTCAAGATGGGCGTATTACTTTTAAATATCAAAATAGAGATATAGACATGAGAATATCGACAATACCTACCATAAGAGGAGAAAAAATTGTCATTAGAATATTTGATAGTCATTTTAAGATTAATAATATAGAAGATCTTGGAATTACTAAATCTGAACATAATTTACTAGAAAATCTTTTAAAAAATCCCAATGGTTTAATTTTACTTTGTGGACCTACTGGTTGTGGAAAATCGACTACAATTTATACTATATTACAAGAATTAAATGAAGAAGAAATTAATATCACTACAATTGAAGATCCAGTAGAATATAAAATATCTGGTATAAATCAAATTCAAATAAGGCCTAGTATTGGTTTAGATTTTGATACTGCATTAGCACATATTTTACGCCAAGATCCTGAGATAATCTTTGTAGGCGAATTAAGAACCGAGATCACAGCGAGGACTGCTATGAGAGCTGCATTAACTGGCCATAGAGTTTTTTCGACAATACATACTTATAGCGCTTTAAGTGCAGTAGATAGACTTAAAGACATGAACATCGAACCATATCTCATTTCTGCAGGAGTAAATGGCATAATAAGTCAAAGACTTGTAAAGAAACTCTGTCCAAATTGCAGAATGAAAATTAATGAAGCAAATGACTATTTTGACGCTAAATACTATTATCAAGCCGTAGGATGCGATAAATGTAATGAGGGTTATATTGGTCGTACTGCAATATTTGAAATATTGGTTTTAAATAAAGAGCTGAAAAGAGCAATAATAAAAAATGAATCTTATGATGAACTATTAAAAATTGCAAAAAGAGATGGGTTTTTAGAAATGAGAGACAAATTTAGTAAAGTTTTAGAAGAGGGGATTACGACTTTTGAAGAATTGATGAAAGTATTAAATAGTTTGGAGTAATTATATGAAATACAAATATAAATACATAGATTTGGATGGGAAAATCAAAACTGATACAGCTTCATTTATGTCAAAAGATGCTGCAATCGATCAATTGAAATCGAAAGGATATCAAATTGTAGATATAAAGGCCGCTGGATTACAATTAAATTTAGGATACAATAAGAAATTTTCTAATTTCAAAATCAGTACACTGTGTAGCCAATTATATCTTTTATTAGATTCTGAAGTTCCCGTAAACGCTGCTTTAGATTTGATTGCAGAAAATGATTTGAATGATTCCTTTAATAAAGAGATTGCAAAAATTAATCAAAAAGTAATTTCGGGCTATAGTTTTTCTAAAGCCGTTGAAATGAGTGGTAAATTTCCAAGTTCTTTCAATAATGCAATACTTGGTGGAGAAACTAGCGGTAATTTGCCAAAAGTTTTAAAGAGGCTTGCAATTTATTATAATGAACTTTATAAAACTGATAAGCGAATTAAAAATGCATTGTATTATCCAAAAATATTGGGAGTATTAATGATTATAATCGTGAGTTTTATATTGACTAAAGTTTTCCCAGAATTTATCGATCTTTTCTTGGCTTCAGATATAAAACTTCCGAGCATTACACAGAAGTTAATAAGTATATCAGAGTTTGCATCTAAAAGATTATGGCTAATATTGATTACTTTATTCACTATTATTATATTACAGAAAACTGTATACCAAAAATCAAATCTAAAATATTTTATAGATAAATATAGATTGATTAACAAAAAAGTTTTTAAATTTTATCAAAACATGATATATTCACAATTCTTAAATGTTTTCTCGATACTAATAATTTCAGAAGTAGATATAATTAAAAGTTTAGAAATCAGTTTAAAATCAGTCGAAAATATTTATCTAGCAAAGAGTTTAGAGCGTGCAAAAGAAAAAATTGCATTTGGCAAAGATATTGGAACAGCCTTCTCAGAAATCGAAGGCTTTCCAAATATAATTACTCAAACGATTAAAGTGGGAGAGAAAACTGGCAAGCTATCAGAATCTCTAGAACATCTCTCAGATTATTATAATGAAGAGATTAGATTTTCATCTGAAAAATTTGTCGCTCTATTTGAGCCTGCTATGATTATTATTATGGCAATCATTGTCGGTTTTGTCGTTTTGGCAATTGCATTACCGATATTTGATATAGTAAATATTTATTGAGGAGGAAGAAATGAAATTCATAACAAAAACTAAAAAAGCTTTTACTTTAGTCGAATTAGTTATAGTAATAGCAATTATTGCACTTTTGGCAGGACTTGCAATTCCTAAATATAAAACGGCAAGACTATCTGCATTAGTGGCTTCGCATAATGCTAATGTACAGACTATTAAGAGTGCAGCCATAATGTATGCGACTTCTAATCCTGAAGCCACAGATTTAAATAACGGTCTGCTTGATTATTTAGATGGCAAAGAATTGCCAAAGATCCCAAAAGAAATTCCAGGGGGTACTAATTGGAATGTCACAAAGAGTGACGACGGAGATATAACTATTACTCCTGGATTAGTAAAATTAGACGGCACAAAGATTATTGAAGATGGCAAATGATTTAAATAAAGTATTATATAAAATACTTAAAGTAGAATTTATAATAGCTTTAATATCATCATTATTGACCTTATCTGAAATAATAAACACTGAATACTTATTAAAAATACAAATTTTAGTAGCACTAATTACAGCAATCTATACTGATATAGCTGAGCTGAATATATATAATATAAACTTAATTACGATATTAGTTTTAAATCTTTCTTTAACAAAATATCAAGCGTTTATAGATATAAAAGCTGTTATATTTATATTTCTAATTTATTTAATTATATATTTTATATCTAGACATGCAATAGGAATTGGAGATATTTATTTAGCTAGTATATTGAGCTTGAGTTTTAATTTGTTGGATTCTTTTATATTTTTTAGCTATACATTTATATTTGCAGCTGCTATTGCGATTGTTATGATGCTTTTTAAAAAAGCCGATAGAAAAACAGCTTTGCCACTAATTCCTTTTTTAACAATAGCTTATTATTTAACACTATATAGATTTGGAGGTATATATGTTTTCTAAGCCTGAGGTTGAATTACTGATTAAATCTAATCTTTTATCTATTAAATTTGAATCTAAGAAAGCTTTGAGGTCTAAAGAGATACTTTTAAACAACGATATAATGGATGCTGGAATAATAAAAGACTATCAAAAGCTTTTCGATAGATTAGACATTTTGTTTTCTGAGGTCAAAAATAATGCGAAAATCAAAGTTTATTATGCAGGCAATTATTTGATATCTAGATATATAAAGATAGATAATTTAAAAAAGAAAGAAATTCAAACTTATATAGATTTACAAAAAGAAGAGTTATTTCCAATAGACATTAGAAATTATACGATCGACTATTTTTATAAAGATTCACAAATACATTTATATGCATTGGATAATCAATTTATAGATAATTTGTATGAGTACTTTATAACCAGAGAATATAGAGATATCTATCTATCTCCCTATGACAGGAAATTGAATTTTAATTTGAAATCAGCAGAAAATATATGCTATATATCATTAGATTTAAATCAAATTAATATTCTAAATAAGAAAAATAATCTTATTGATTATTTTGACAGTTTCCCTTTAAATTCAAATGTCGATTTAGAATTGGTTTATAAAGAACTTCTAGATAATAATAACAGTACTACCATTAGCGAGGAAAGCAAAGCTTATCTCAATTCATATCTAAATAGTTTAGAATCCTTAAAGAATATTATAAATTTAGATAATACAGTTTATGGTGGAGAATTTGCGAAAAACAATAAAATATTTGAGTATATTATTGAAAGATATAAAAATTGGAGATTAGAGTTAAATGAATAATGTAGATTTTTTCAAAAATAAAAAACCAAAGAAAAAATTCGGTATAAAAATATATTTACTGTTTATATGTATAGTATTGATATTCATTGTGGTGGATTATAAAAGACTGAATACAATGCATAATGAATTAGTTACAAAAACGGCAGATACGCAAATCATTGAAGAAGAGTTTTTGGAATTGATAGAGAAAAAAGACAAAATTAATGAGGGAAATTTGCTACTTAGTCATTACAAATCAAAGAATGAAGAATTGTTTAATGATATAGTATATTCTGAAAATACACTCAATAGACTACTAGATATAGAGTCGTATCTAGATGAAAATTTTTTTATTACTAATATAGAACTGTTGGATACAAATTATAATATAATCGGAATTGTAGACAAGATTGAGAGAGTAGAATCTATGTGTGATGATTTAAAATTTGATTTAGTTTCAATAATTAATAAAACAAATTATTTTGAATTCAAAATATCAATGGGTGATTTAAATGAATAATAGAATAAATATATCTAAACGCGAAAAAATTCTACTTGGTATTTTAATAACTTTAATTATTGTATATATTTATATCAACTATTTTAGAATGCCCAAAATTAACGATATTAATCTACTGAAGGCTCAATACGAGCTTTCAAAAAATAAATCTGAGTCAATAATTGAATTAAAAAAAGAAATTAAAGAATTGGAAGAGACAGATGCACTAGAAACCAAATACAATAAAGAGAATTTTGCTAATTTTAAATATTATATTGAATCTTTAGAAGAAATGGAAGGTTTAAAGCTTAATAATTATGATATTAGCGAATTTGAAGATTTGTCTGACGAAAATATTAAATATTATAGATCTAAAATGATCGTAGGATTAGAGGGCGGACAAGATAAAATCTTTGAATATTTAAAAAATATTAATTTAAATAATGACAAAATAATAATTAAAAGTATGCGCAGAAAAGATTTAAAAAGTTTTGATTCTATTATAGAAATCACATCTTTTTGTTTAGAAGATTTGCCAAAATTTACAAAAATTAATAGAAGAGAAAATTTAAACCAAGAAAATTCTGATGATACTTCTCTTTTGGAAAGTATTTATAAAGAAGAAGCTGAAGAGATTAAGGAATCGAATGCTGAAGAAAACACAGCCGGCAAAAATGCCAATAAAAAGCCTCAAAAATCCGCCGTTAAAACTAATGAGAATAAGCAATTGAATAAGATTCTAGAAAATGAAGAGATTAGAACTAATAGAATTTCTGATTACTTGAAAACATTAGATTATGAAGGTGGGTTTATAGAAATTTTAAATGCTAGATTTTTGAACAAAAATCTTTCTAATTTAATGGATTATAATGAAAACTTCAAATTAGATTCAGAGAAAAATGGTGAATATATTATTTTAAAATCTAGTGTAAATCAACTGAATAATAATTTATTCAATTTCGAAGGCTCTGATCTTTTATTAGATAGCTATTATGATCCAATTATCCTAAGAATTATGTCAGATATCAAAGACAGTAATCTCTACATTCAATATGTAGACAAAAATTTAGTGTCAAGAGAGCAAAGCGTTGGAATAATAACTGGTGATAATGAGTTAGAAACTATGATATTCTCGTTAACTGCTCCAAAACAGGCATATCCATTAAAAATTTTAAATATTTACACAGAAATTGGACATACGGGTAAAATTGAAATTGTGGATTTTATAGGTATAAAAAATGACTAGGTTTAAAACAAAAAGAGCATTTACAATTATAGAGATAGTACTTGTTATTGCTTTAGTATCAATTTTAACGAAGATCTATTTCATAAATAATGATTTTATAAATGAATACAGAGTAAAAGAATCTTTAAATAAAATAATTACTGATATTGAATATGTTAGAAACCAAGCCATAAATAGTGCAAAAACGATGGAAATTAGCTTCAACTTTGATGATAATTCTTATTCATATAATGAAAAAGAGACTATGATCGATATAGAGATTGTCAAACCTTTGAAACTAGATTATTCAAATTCGAATCGAACAAAATTTGTCTTTACGAAAAATGGTATACCAGCTAAAGATGGTGCTGGGACCATTGCATTGATATATAAACATAATCTGTATAGAATTTCAGTTGTACCAGTAACGGGAATGGTTAATCTTAAGAGGGATGATATATGAAAAAGAGAGCTTTCATTCTCACTGATATAATACTCGGAGTCGCTATATTAGCAATTATTGCTTCGTTTATATTAAAAAATATAAATACGAATTTGAGAAATGATAAATTGATTTTAAAAAGATATCAAATGTTTGTTATTGCTGAAAACACAATAGAAAGAATAAAAGCTGGCGAAAGTTCGCCAAATATTGAACAAGAGGGTATAAAATCTGAAGTTACAATTAAAGCGCTTGATGGAAACTTTGATAAAATAAAAATTATGGTATATCTGGAGAATAATAGAGATGAAAAAATTGAGCTTTTTCACATCAGAAAAAAATGAAGCATTTTCATTAGTTGAAATTATATTGGGTATGGCAATTCTTGCTATTATTTTTATCAGCTTGACTAAAGTTTTGAATTTAAATCATAAAACAAATCAATATAAAAGAGCATCCGATGAGATTATTAATGAAATAGCATTTGGAATAGAATACTTAAAAAATGAAATTAATTCATTCGATGAATTATATATTATCAATGATGGACTTGGATTTGCGGGAATTGTAAATGGAGATAATAATACTAAAATATGTAATACCATAGCTTATAAGCTAGATTATAACAGCAATATAATTAGAAAAGCAAAAATAGAAAAGAGAAAAGATAAGCCAAATATAATTAGATTATCAGGAAATAATATTTTGCTAAAAAAAGTTGAAAGTGCTGAAAGTAATATAAATCCTGATAATAAATTATTGACTTTAAAAATAAGATTTAAAGATGGGTACGAACTCGAGTTAGACCATTATATAAGGTGCAATATTTATGAATAAAAATAAAGCGTTTGTAACATTTTATGCATTAATCATAGCTTTAATTTTGATGAGTGCAATATTAATTTATTCAAAATCTAATGAAAATAAGGCAATAAATATCCAATTATTGAATAGTAAAAGGCAAGCTCAATACATAGCTGAGTCGAATTTAGAATATGGGATTGAAAAACTAAAAAGTGATGACGAAATTTTAAAGCTATGCAGTAATTTAAGAAAATCAAAAGCGTATTTCCCTCATTTTAATTTAATTACATTTGATGAATTGAATGAGTACAGACTCGATTATAAAAATAGCATTCAAACTATTGACGATTTTATGCATTTAAAAGTTCACGCTCAAATAGAATATGAAAATATAGATTTAGGAGTAACTGCAATAGTATCGCTCTTTAATAAATTATTGACTAAAAACGAATCAATTATCAATAAAAATAATTTGAAAGCTGAAGAAATTATTGAATTTGAAAAATTAATTGAAAGATTGAACGAGATAGATAAAAATTATGATAAAGATTTCCCATATGCCATTGTTGAAATTGAAAATGACGAGTTTATTAAAACTATAGATACTAATGAGAACTTTGTTCTAAATTACTATCTAGAACAAAGGCTTATTCATGAAGAGATTTTACCTTCTAACTTTTTATTAATAAACAATTCAGATTTATATATTGGAGATATTTATTCAAACATAAGTCATAGAGCTGTCAAAATTACGCCTATTATCATAAATAAAGGCAATATTATTTGCAATAAAGATTTTACTTTTAATGGAATATTTATAAATATAGGTGGAAATATAACAACTAATGATTATAATGTAAAAATTAATGGAATGACTTTAGCAGACTCGAACTCAGATCTATCGGGTGTTAACACAAAACTCGATAAAGCCCTCATTCAAGATGCTGCGACATTATTAAAAGAATTTATTGACATACAGATTTACAGTTTAAAATTAAATCCAGTTTTTATTGAATAGATAAAGATAAACTTCAAATTTAAGTTCATTGTATCTTATAAATTGCTATGATATAATTTTAGTAAGAATTAAACAGGAGGAATAATTTATGATTTCAGCAGGAGAATTTAGAAACGGTATTACATTTGAGATGGATGGTGACGTTTATCAGGTTGTAAGCTTTCAACACGTTAAACCTGGTAAAGGAGCAGCATTCGTCAGAACAAAAATTAAATCTGTCTTAAATGGAGGTATCAAAGATGTTACTTTTAATCCTACAGATAGATATCCAAAAGCTATTATAGAGACGAAAGAAATGCAATATCTATATACAGATGGTACTTTATACTATTTCATGGACAATGAAACTTACGAGCAACTACCATTTGAATATGATGCTGTCGAGGAAGCTATTCAATACCTAAGAGAAAATGACAATGCTACCGTTAGATTCTATCAAGGGAAGGCATTCGATGTTCAAGCTCCTAATTTTGTAGAGCTTACAGTAACAGAAACTGAACCCGGTTTCAAAGGCGATACATCTAGCGGTGCGACAAAGCCGGCAACCGTAGAGACTGGTATTACTTTAAACGTTCCTCTTTTTGTAGACAATGGAGATGTAATAAGAATTGATACAAGAAGCGGCGAATATATGTCAAGAGTTTAAAATTTAAGGAGGATAACTATGGATTATTTATTACAAAAAGTTGCGTATTTAAACGGATTAGCTGAAGGTTTAAAAATTGATGACAAAAAAGCTGAAGGCAAATTATTATTAGAAATTATCGATACTTTAGACGAAATGGCTGAAGCTATAGCCTATTTAGACGATCAACAAGAATTGATGGAAGAAGATTTGGAATTTTTAGAAGATGATTTGACTGAATTGGAATGCATGGCATTTAATTTAGACGATGAAGATTATCTAGACTACGATGGGGATGAAATTGATTTTTTTGATTTAGAAAATGATGATTTTAGAAATATTCCTCCAGGATTATTTGATTTAGATATCTATGAAGATGATGAAGAATTTGAAACTGAAGAGGCTCAAGAGGAAGAAGACGAAGAATAATAGGTGGTAACATGGCTAAGAAATCGGCCTATATATGCAATAATTGTGGGTACAGCTCTACAGGTTATTATGGAAAATGTCCTGCGTGTGGAGAGTGGGACACTTTTATTGAAGAAATTACAGTTAAAAAAGCTAATAAGACTATAGCTAATAGAGTTCCTAATTCTGTTAAGCTATTATCTGATGTTAAAACTGGAACTAATGATAGAATTATTAGCGGAATAGATGAATTTGATAGAGTAATGGGTGGCGGAATTGTAAATGATTCCGTCACGATTGTAACGGCAAAACCTGGCGCAGGAAAATCCACATTACTATTGCAAATTTCTGCAATATTGGCAAAGAAAGGATATATTGTACTGTATTCAACAGGCGAAGAATCTGAAAGTCAAATCAAAGATCGAGCTAAAAGATTACAAATTGAAAATTTAGAAAATCTATGGATACTCTCCACAAATTTTATTCAAGAACTCAATAATTCGATAGAGAGCGTAGAACCTGATATTATTATTGTTGATAGTATACAAACTATATCTTCAACAGAGCTTTCACAACGCCCAGGTAGCCCTACGCAAACTATGGAATGTGCAAATGCTTTAGTTAATATTGCCAAATATGGCAACAAAAAAAGAGCGGTATTCATTGTCGGTCAGATGACTAAAGCAGATGAATTGGCAGGAGTTAGAACTTTGGAGCATCTTGTAGATTGCGTTTTAAAAATTGAAGCAGAAACTCAAGACCAGCTTAGAATTTTAACGTCTACCAAAAACAGATATGGCTCGACCGGTGAGAGTGGTTTTTTTGAAATGACTTATAGAGGCCTCAAGTCTATTGACAATCCTTCTGAATTTTTCACAACTAAACGCGAAGACAAAACTCAAACTATCGGATCTGCACTTTGTATGGTGCATGAAGGAACCAGAAATATTGTAGTTGAAGTTGAGTCTTTAGTTTCTAGATCATTTACACCTTATCCCAAAAGAATAACAGAATCTACAAATAAATACAGATTTGATACATTAGTTGCTATAGTTGAAGAGCGAGGCAATATTAATTTATACGATAAAAACGTTATTATAAAGGCTACTGGTGGAATTAAGCTTGAAGATACATCATCAAGCCTTGCAATTATAATGAGTATTGTTTCAAGCGCTCTAAATCTTGCGATTGATCCCAATTATATATTTATAGGCGATGTCGGTCTTACAGGCGAAATAAAAAAGACGCCTAATATTGAAACTATGCTAAAAGAAGCTAAACGATTAGGGTATAAGAAAGTATTTATATCATCTGAATTTGAGATTGAAGAAAATCAAAGTTCTATAGAAATTATTAAGCTAAGATATATTAGCGAATTAATTAAATATCTGCGTCTAAATTCATAAATCAATACCATAAAACATTGATTGTAAAAACCAAAGAATAACTTGTAAAACGCTCTATATTTAGATGAGATTTAGACACTGTTATTAATTTACTAATCAATTAGTATATGGTATAATTATAATATTGATTAAGGAGGTGAATTTATTGTTTAAAGTAGGAGACAAAGTCGTATATCCTCAACATGGAGCAGGCATTATAACTGATAAAAAGAAAGTATCTATTATGGGCGAAGAAAAAGAATATTTCGTATTACATATCAATATCGATGATATGGATGTGATGATACCTGCTGATAATATTGAAAGCAGCGGCTTAAGATATGTTATGTCTAAAGAAGAAATGAAAGAAATAATCGATATTCTGAAAGACGAACGTTCAAAAATGTCTAAAAACTGGAATAAAAGATTTAGAAATAATCTTAATAAGATTAAAGAGGGTAATATCGAAGAGATTGCCGAAGTTGCAAAAAACTTGGAGCTCCTAGATGATGAGAAATCCTTATCGACTGGCGAAAGAAAGATATTAAATTCTGCTAAACAGATTTTAATATCAGAAATTATCGTGGTTTATGATATTGACTACGATCAAGCAGAAAAAATGCTTATGCAGGCTATACATGATTAGAAAGGGAGGTGATTATTATTAATAATCAGCAACGTTTCAAAAATCTATTTAGGGGAATTATGGCTTTATTAGGTATTGGCATTGGCATATTGCTATATGAAATTCTTTACAATATTGAACTAAGATATCTAAATATTTTATTGAGCCACCGTTTAATTAGCTTAGTAGTTTTGGGGATTATTTTTGGACTTATATTTTATTTTATTTCTAATCCTCTATATAGATTGTTTATGAAACAAGTAAATGAACTAGAGACTTCTTTATCCAATATCCCACCTTCTGATGTCTTGATAGGAAGTGCAGGCTTAGTTGTTGGATTAATTATTGCATTTTTACTAAGTCAAGTAGTTTTATCTTTCAACATTCCGATAGTTAGTAATATTTTAAGCGTTATGCTATACTTGCTATTTGGATTTATCGGCATCAGAACTGCCATGAGAAATAAAGATGCAATATTGAATTTAAGAGAATCTAAAAAGCAAAACGAAAAACCTAAACAAATCGAAAAATCTCCTTATAAAATTTTAGATACAAGTGTTATAATAGACGGACGAATACTGGAAATTATACAGACTGGTTTTTTAGAAGGAATTTTAGTTATTCCAACTTTTGTTTTAGAGGAATTACAACATATCGCCGACAGCTCTGACGCTCTTAAAAGAAACAGAGGACGCAGAGGACTAGATATACTTAACGAAATTCAAAAAGAAAATAATATAGAAACTACAATCTATGATAAAAAAATGGATGATATAGATGAAGTTGATTCTAAGATAATGAAATTGGCATTAATTATGAATGCAGAAATTTTAACTAATGATTATAATTTAAATAAAGTAGCCGAAGTTCAAGGAATTAAGGTATTAAACATAAATGAATTGGCAAATGCAGTAAAACCAATTGCATTGCCAGGAGAAAATATGACAGTTCAAGTCGTCAAAGAAGGAAAAGAATTGAATCAAGGCCTTGCTTATCTGGACGATGGAACTATGATTGTAATTGAAGACGGCAAAAACTTAATAGGTGAAACTATAGATGTAATTGTCACTAGCGTGTTGCAAACAGCCGCTGGAAAGATGATTTTTGCAAAACCAAAAAATAAAATGTAAAAGGATGATTTAAAAATGAAACTATTTATCGATACTGCAAATATTGACGAAATTAAAGAAATAAATGCATGGGGAGTTTTAGAAGGCGTTACTACAAATCCCTCATTAATTGCAAAAGAAAACAGAGATTTTAAACAAGTAGTAGAAGAAATTACAAATATTGTGGATGGCCCTATAAGCGCTGAAGTCATTAGTGAAAACGCGGAAGGCATGTTAGAAGAGGCAAGAGATCTTGCAAAAATTCATAAAAATATAATAATTAAAATACCGATGACTGACGAAGGACTTAAAGCCGTTTCTAAGCTTTCTAAGGAAGGTATCAAAACAAACGTTACTCTCGTATTCTCATCGACTCAAGCTCTTTTAGCAGCTAAAGCGGGGGCGACTTATGTAAGCCCATTTGTAGGAAGACTTGATGATATTTCGTTTAGAGGTAGCAATCTAATAGAAGAAATAGTAGAGATATTTGCAATACATGATATTCAAACTGAAATTATAGCTGCTAGCATTAGACATCCGATGCATGTGGTAGAAGCTGCTAGCTGTGGATGCGATATAGCGACAATTCCTTATAAAGTTTTCAAAATGATGATAAAACATCCATTAACTAATATTGGAATTGAAAAGTTTTTGAAAGATTGGGAAACTGTAGAAAATAAATAATATATTAAATATTATAAAATTGGAGGTATAAAATGTCTGAAAATAATATTATAGACAATTTAGAAAATGGAGCAGTAGAAATTTCAGAAGATGTCATTGCAACTATAGCTGGTATAGAAGCATCGCAAATTGAAGGAGTTGCGAGTCTCAGTGGCTCGATGGCTGGCGAAATGATAGAAATGCTCGGGGTCAAAAATAAAGGCAAGGGCGTTGAAGTCAACATAGAAGATAGAAATGTCTATGTTTCTATGCATCTCAATGTATTATACGGTGTGAATATAACTGAAATTGGAAAGAAGACACAAATCAGAGTTAAAGAAGCTATTGAAAATATGACGGCTTTAAATGTTCAAGAAATAAATGTCTTTATTGCCGGCGTTGTTGTTAACAAAAAGAAAAAAGAATCGGCCGAGTAATCAAAAATGAGCAGGAAAAATGCCAGAGAAGGTTTAATGAAGCTATTGTATGAATCTTCAATTCAGAATGAATATTCTTATGAAATAATGAAGCTTTTTTTAAACAATAATGATTACAAGCTTTCTGAATCGAAATATATAGAACAAATATATACTGATATGATTTCGAAAATTTGCGAACTAGATAATATGATTGAATCAGATCTAAAGGGTTGGGCAATTGAACGAATACCAAAGGTAGATCTCTCTGTGTTGAGAATAGCATTATACGAATTATTATATAAAAAAGATATACCTGCAGAAGTTTCTATAAACGAAGCCGTAGAAATAGCAAGAAAGTACAGTAGAGATGATTCTCCTAAATTCATAAATGGAATTTTGGGCAATATTTTACGCAATAGACTAAACAATACTAAGCCTGAGTAATCAGGCTTATTTATCGTAAATAGGATGTGATAATATTAAAGTTACTGCTTTATTAAAATACGTAAAGAAAATAATAGTCGATGATTACATTCTAACAGATATGACTGTAGAGGGCGAAGTTTCAAACTGCAAATTCAATAGAAATGGAAATATCTATTTTTCTTTAAAAGATGAAAATTCAAAAATAAATTGCATTATGTTTAAATGGGCAATTAAAGAGCGAAAAATAGAATTAGAAGATGGAATGAATGTTAAGGTTAAATGTTCAGTCAGTTTATATGAAAAAGACGGCTCTGTTCAACTTATTGTAAGTGAAATTGAAAAAGAAGGCAGCGGAAAACTTTTTGAAGAGTATTTAAAGCTCAAAGAAAAGCTTGAAAACGAAGGTTATTTCGATGAAACGCATAAGGTTTGTCTTCCAAAACTGCCTGAAAAGATTGGAATTGTAACTTCTCCTACAAGTGCTGCAGTAAGAGATATGATAAGTGTGGCAAAACGGCGGTTTTCAGGAATTGAAATATTAATTTACCCCGCTTCCACGCAAGGAGAAGCTGCTGCTGCAGAAATAATTGAGGGAATAAAGTATTTTGAAAAAGAAGAAAATGTAGATATTATAGTCATCGGAAGAGGTGGAGGAGCTTATGAAGATCTAAACTGCTTCAACTCTGAAGATATTGTAAAACAACTCTATAAAACAAAAACCCCAACAATTTCAGCCGTTGGTCATCAAACTGATTATGTACTTACAGATTTTGCTGCCGATAAAAGAGCACCAACACCGTCTGCTGCAATGGAAATTGCTATTCCAAATTCGGAAGAAATAAAAGAATACTTAGATGGAAATTTGAGAACGTGCAAAAAGAGAATTATTTCAAATTTAAATTTCTATAAGAATAGATTTAATAGTTCTAAAATATCGCTTGACTATTTAAATCCTTTGAAAAAAATTCAATCAAATAGAGAATTGCTAGAAGAATTGTTTAATAAAAGTAAATATTATATTAAATATAAATATAATAACAATAATGAAAGATTAAATAAATACGATAATTTTAAAGATATTATTTTTAATCGTATAGCGATTGAATCAGAAAGAGTAAATGGATTCAAAAATATAAATAAGTTAATTTATAAAACTCTAGAAATAGATAGATATTTTGAAACTTTAGAAAAAGTAATGCACGATGCAAACAATGCTATTAGTCGTAGAATTAACTTAGAAAAAGATATTATCGATACATTAAAGCTAAAGATAAATTTATTAGATCCAAATTATTTATTAGAACGTGGATATTCTTATACAACCGACGAATTTGGAAACTTAATTGATAATGTTGAAAATGTAGAGACAAATCAAGATATAATAACTGTTTTAAAAAATGGTGAAATATACTCAAGAATATATAAAAAGAGGTGCAAATAATGAATCTGTCTTATGAAGAAGCATTTACAGAAATGGAGCAAATTGTAAAAGATATGGAAAATGATTCCATAAATTTAGATGAAATGCTAAAAAAGTATAAAAGAGCTACTGAATTATATAACTATCTTAAAAAATATTTAAACGAATTTGAAAAAGAGGTTAAAGAAGTTACAGAAGATGGTTTGGCAAATTTTGATGAAGAGGCAATTGAACTAGATGAAATTATCGAAGAGGAGAATCTAGATTAATGAACCAAGCTGACTATCTTCACTATATTGAATCGAAAATTAAAGCTGAATTAGATTTAATTCCAAAGAGCTTAAAAGAATTTACAGATATACTAAATTATTCTTTATTGCCGGGAGGCAAAAGAATTAGACCTATGCTTTTAAATGTATTAGCTAAAGAATTAAAGGTAAATAAAGAAGTATCGCTTCCGTTTGAGCTGGCTTTAGAATTTATTCACTCTTACTCATTAGTTCATGATGATCTACCTGCAATGGATGACGATGATTTCAGGAGAGGAAAACCGTCTGTGCACAATCAATTCGATGAGGCCTCAGCTATACTTGCCGGAGACTGTTTACTAAATTTAGCAATTGAAACTATTTTAAACTACTCGTCAAATTTAAATGGAATGGATTTGATCAGATATAATAGGGCTATGAATGAATTATTCTCATGCTCCGGCATAAAAGGAATGATTGGCGGACAGTTTATGGATATGAATAATAAAAATGAAGCTTCATATCTTTTAGAAATGCTAGATAAAAAGACCGCTGCTTTATTTAAAGCTGCAGTAACTATTCCAGCCAAATTATCTACTATAGATAATTTAGACTATGATAAATTTGTCAAACTGGGTATAAATATTGGTAGAGCTTTTCAGATATTAGATGATATTTCTGATTATGAAGAAGACTATGATCAGAATAAAAATACTTTCGTAACCTGCATAGGTATCGAAGAATCTAAAGAGTTTTTATTAAAATTGAAAGCAGAATACTTAGATTTAATTAAAGACTTAAAACTGACTGATTCTGAATTTAATTATCTTATCCTAAAGATGATATATGAAAGGATATAAATGGCTAAAAAAAGAGCAGATATTTTATTATATAAAAGCGGTCAAGCAAAATCTAGAGAATATGCAAAGCGTCTGATAATGGAAGGCGTAGTCTATGTGGACACAATTAGAGTCATGAAACCAGGTGATTTTTACGAAGAAGATACAGTTTTTAATTTAAAAAACAGCAATTTAAAATATGTGTCTAGAGGAGGACTTAAATTAGAAAAGGCTCTTTCAGCTTTTAATATAGTTTTAAAAGATAAAATTTGCGCAGATTTTGGAGCTTCCACCGGAGGTTTCACTGATTGTATGCTACAAAATGGTGCAAAAAAAGTATATTCGATAGATGTTGGATATGGACAAATAGACTATAAGCTAAGAGAAGATGATAGAGTAATTCTAATGGAACGCACCAATATCAGATATTTAAATAGTGATGAAATAAAAGAAAAACTCGACTTTATTTCTATTGATGTATCATTCATTTCGCTAGAATTGATATTGCCAAAAGCTTTCGAAAATCTAAACAACAATGGATCTATTGTTTGCTTAATAAAACCACAATTTGAGGCCGGAAGAGAAAAAGTCGGCAAAAAAGGCATTGTAAAATCAAAGGATGTACATTTTGAAGTCGTAGAAAAAATTTATAATTTCGTTGAAGATTATGATTATAAAATGACAGCAATTGAAAAATCGCCTATCACTGGAGCGAAAGGCAATGTAGAGTTTTTGGCATTAATTGAAAAATCTGATTGCGGACTATTATTAACTGATCTTGAAGAACTAATTTATAAAAGCTAATCAGTCTTTATTAAGAGGTGTTATATGTTAGTAGAGCTAAATATAAATAATTTTGCTTTAATTGATAATACAAATATAAAATTTAATGAAGGTCTCAATATATTAATAGGTGAGACAGGAGCTGGTAAGTCTATTTTAATCGACGCATTAAATGTTGCCTTAGGTGGAAGAGCAACGAAAGAATATATAAGATCCAATCGTGATAATGCAATGGTTCAAGCAGTTTTTGACATTTCAAAAAGTCACGAAATATATAAAATATTAGACGATTATGGCATAGAAAAATCGGATTTATTAATATTTACAAGAGAATTGAAAAGGAATGGACAAAATATTTCGAGGATTAATTCTACTATTGTACCTAATTTTGCATTGCAAGATATTAGCTCTAGACTAGTAGATATATTTGGTCAATTTGAACAGAGATCACTCAATAATTATACTAAGCAGTTGACACTTATAGATAATTTGGCCAAAGATGATTTAAAAGATTTAAAAGACGATTATAAAAGTACTTATGAAAATTATAAATCATATTTAGACAAATATGAAAAGTTAAACATTGATGATTTGCAACTTACTAGAGAAAAAGAAATGCTAAGATTCCAAATTGAAGAAATTTCCAGAGCAGATTTAGAGAATTTCGATGAAGAAGAATTTGATTTGGAATTAAATTTACAAGAAAATTTATCTGAATTTAAAACTGATCTCAGTCAAGCTTTAGAATTGATATCAAGCTATAATGGAGAGAATGATTTAAACGGAGATTTGCAAAAACTATTATATTTGATTCAAAACTGTGCAAAATATAATAAAGATATATCAAAACAAGTATCCAGAGTCGAAAGCATCATATATGAATTAGAAGATATAAATTATGAATTGAGAGATATTGATGATACAATTGCCGAAGATCCATCATTACTTGCAAAGCTTTTAAAAAAACTGGATCAAATTAATGAATTGAAATTAAAATATGGACAAAATATCTCTGATATAATCGATTTCGAAAAAGATATTATTAAAAGATATGAAGAATTGGAAAATATCGATAGTATAAAAAAAGAAATTACACACAATATTGATAAATCATATGCTGAACTCAAAAAACTTGCTCAAGAGATATCCAAGATAAGAAAATCCGTAGCAAAAAGTTTACAAGAAAAGATGATAAATGAATTGAAAGATTTAAATATGGAGAATTCTATATTTAAAATCGATTTTTCGAAAACTGAAATTAAACCAAATGGCTCAGATTCAATAAAGTTTATGATTTCAACAAATTTGGGTGAAGAGCCTAAAGATTTTACTAAAATTGCTTCAGGTGGTGAAATTAGTAGATTGATGCTCGGATTCAAAACTATTATGGCCAAATATGATAATATTAAAACCTTTATTTTTGACGAAATAGATACGGGAATAAGCGGAAATGCTGCAAAAGTTGTGTCTAAAAAGATCAAACAACTTTCAGAAAATAGGCAGATTATATGCATATCGCATTTGCCTCAGATTATAGCCGCGGCAGATACTTTATTTTTAATATATAAGACTAGCAAAGATAATCACACAAGTTCTAATGTACGCTTATTAGATTATGAAAACTCAATTATAGAACTGGCAAGACTTATAGAAGGTGATGCTTTTTCAAAATCAACTTTGAAGACTGCAGAGTCTATGATTAAAAATTTCAATTAGATTATGGAGGACAAAATGATTTTTGATGAAAAAACGATAAAAACCGAAAAAATTTATAATGGTAAAATACTAAATCTTAGAGTGGATACAGTAGAACTTGAGAATAAAAAATATTCTAAAAGAGAAATTGTAGAACACTCTGGCGGAGTTGGAATGCTTGCAATTAACGAAGAAAATGAAGTGATCTTAGTTCGTCAATTTAGAAAAGCTGCAGAAAGAGATCTATTAGAAATACCGGCTGGCAAACTAGAAATAAACGAAGAGCCAAGAGAGACTGCCATAAGAGAATTAAAAGAAGAAACTGGTTATACTGCAGAAAATGTTTCGTATATGACAGAATTTTTTGCAACTCCTGGTTATTGTACAGAAAAGATTTATATATTCAAAGCGACCAATTTGACTTTGGGGGATAGAGATTTAGACGATAGTGAAAATATTGAAGTTGAATATTATTCTTTAGAAGAGGCTTTAAAAATGATTGAAAGAGGAGAAATACTCGATGCAAAAACAATCATAGCATTAACTTTATTTAAAATAGAAAAAGGTGAAAATTAAAATGAACATGTATGATATTATTAGTAAAAAAAGAGACAACGAACAATTGACAGAAGAAGAAATTAAATATTTTATAAATGCATATGTCGAAAATAGAATACCTGATTATCAAATATCGGCTTTACTCATGGCCATTTATCTTAATGGAATGAATTCAGATGAAACTTTTTATATGACAAAAGCTTTTTTAGAATCGGGAGATGCAATAAATTTAGAAAAGATCAATGGCATTAAAGTCGACAAACACTCAACAGGTGGTGTTGGAGATAAAACAACTATAGTCTTAGGCCCAATGGTTGCAGCATGCGGAGTTCCATTTGCAAAGATGAGTGGCAGAGGATTAGGTCATACTGGGGGCACTTTAGATAAATTAGAATCTATTCCTGGATTTGAAGTCGAATTAACAGTTGAAAAATTTATAGAAGAAGTAAATAATATAGGTATTGCAATTTGTTCACAGACTGGTAAAATTACTCCAGCAGATAAAAAGATATACGCATTACGAGATACAACTGCAACAGTTGATAGTCTTCCACTAATTGCCAGTAGCATTATGAGTAAAAAATTGGCCGTAGGTGCAGACGGAATCATCTTAGATGTAAAGATTGGATCTGGAGCTTTCATGAAGACAAAAGAAGAAGCTGCTGCACTTTCTAAGATAATGATTGATTTAGGCGAAAGATATAATCGAAAGACAATGGCTTTAATTACTAATATGGATCAGCCTCTCGGTTATGCAATTGGGAATTCTTTAGAAGTAATAGAGGCAATTAATACTCTTAAAGGCGAAGGGCCTAAAGATTTAACAGATTTAGTTTTAAATCTAGGTGCAAATTTATTAATAATTGCAAAAAAATATGATGATAAAGAAAGTGCTATAAATAAACTTAAAGAAGTATTAGAAAATGGTAGTGCTTATGAAAAGTTTAAAGAACTTGTAAAAAATCAAAATGGAAATGTAGAATATATTGAGGATACTTCGAAATTTGAACTATCTAAAAATGTTATAGAAGTAAAATCCAAAAAACAAGGATATGTTAAATCCTTAGATGCTCTTGCGATAGGAAAGCTAAGCCAATCACTAGGTGCAGGCAGAGAGACAATGGATACAGAATTAGATTTAGGTGCAGGTATTTTACTAAATAAAAAGATTGGCGATCCAGTAGATGAGAATGAAATCTTAGCTACTCTATATACAAATAAAAATGGATTAGGAAATATAGAAGATAAGATCTTAGATGTATATGAAATCTCAGAAGAGAAAATAGATGCTCCAAATATAATTTTGGGAGAAGTAGGTCATGTTGAGTAGGACAAGACTTCTGTCCATACCTGCTATAATCATCGCCATTGTTTGTCATGAATACGCTCACGCATATATGGCATATAGATTAGGAGATCCAACTGCGAAAAATGCTGGTAGATTGAGTTTAAATCCAATTAAGCATTTGGATGTATTTGGTCTTCTGTCTATGATTATATTTAGATTTGGATGGGCAAAAGGAGTACCTATTGATTCTAGATATTTTAAAAACAGGAAGCTTGGCACAATTTTGGTTTCCTTAGCTGGAGTATTTACTAATTTTGTATTAGCTTTTATTTCTTATCAATTAATTAAATGGATAGCTGCTAATAATTATAATCAATTATTAATAGATTTTTTATTTAGCTTAGTTTGGTTCAATATTATGTTAGGAGTATTTAATCTTTTGCCATTTCCACCTCTCGATGGATCTAAGGTGGTGGCATCTTTATTACCTAATAGACTTGAATATTTCTTTTATAAATACGAAAATTATTTTTCTATAATATTAGTATTTTTAATAATATCAGGTAATATTGGAAAAATACTCACGCCTATTATTAATGCGATAGCGAGGTTTATGTTAAGTGTATAGTGTACAAATAGATGTTTACGAAGGTCCTATGGATCTTCTTTTGCAGTTAATTAAAGAAAATGAAATAGACATCTATGATATACCCATAGCTTTAATTACAGAGCAGTTTATTAATCATGTAAATAAAATGGCCGAAATGGATATGGAACTTTCTAGCGAGTTCCTAGTTATGGCCACAATACTATTAGAAATTAAAAGCAAAATGTTATTACCTAAAATGATTGATGCTGAGGAAGAAGAATTAGACCCAAGGCAAGAATTGGTAGATAGAATTTTAGAATATCAAAAATATAAAGAACTTTCTGAAACATTTAAGGACATTGAAGCAGAATGTGGTATTGTGTGTGAAAAGCTTAAAGAAGATATTTCTGAATATATGAATGAGCAATTAGAAATAGATTTTACACTTTATGAAATGGTAGATATATTGAATAATCTTTTAAAACGCTTTAATGAAGAAAAAAATGATATAAGTGAACTTACGATTCATAAAGATGAATATACTGTGGAGCATGCAGTAAAACGCATTAAGAATAAACTATTTAGTCATAAAGAATTTGTATTTACGGATTTGTTTATAAAAAACCCCGTAAAATCGAATATAATCTCATATTTCATTGCCAT
Source organism: Tissierellia bacterium (assembly GCA_030537765.1). GTDB lineage: Bacteria > Bacillota > Clostridia > Tissierellales > Peptoniphilaceae > JAUNVH01. The sequence goes on from JAUNVH010000001.1 coordinate 21,588, forward strand.
TTTAGAGATGGCTAAAATGAGATATATATATTTAAAACAGAGTAAAAATCATGACAATATTTTGATTTCTAGGAGAGAAATATGAGTATAGAAAAAATAGTTAGTATAATCGAATCAATCTTATTTGTTTCTGGTGAACCTGTGTCGATAAAAGATATAGAGGAGTCTTTAAAACTAGACAAGATTTCTATGGAGAAAGCTTTAGAAATGATTATATTCAAATATGAAAGTGATACTTCAGGAATAGATATTAAAAAATTTGCAGGCAAATTGCAATTAGTTACTAAGAAGGAAAATTATGATTATATAAACAATTTTTTTGGTGGCGATAGAAAGAAATTTCTCTCAAAGGCAGCAATGGAAACACTTTCGATAATTGCATATAAGCAGCCTGTCACAAAAAGTGAAATTGATAATATTCGTGGTGTAAAATCTGACTCCATAATTTATAGACTAATTCGTGAAGAATTGGTCGAAGTTAAAGGCGTGCTTGAAAGACCGGGAAGGCCTAATCTATATGGAACTACAGAGATATTTTTAAGAAATTTTGGAATTGAAGATCTAAAAGAGCTTCCTGAAGTGCCAGAAATTGAAAATAAAGATGAGGAGATTAAGTGAGATTACAAAAATTTATGTCACGCTGTGGCGTAGCTTCGAGGAGAAAGTCTGAAGAGTATATAAAAAAAGGTTTTATAAAAGTAAATGACGTAATCGTTTTAGACCCAGCCTACGATGTAAAAGATATAGACATAGTTAAATTTAAAGATAAAACAATTAAGCTTTCAGATAATAAAGTATATTATTTATTAAATAAACCAGTAGGTGTTTTAAGCAGCGCTAAAGACGATAGAGGAAGGGTTTGTGTAGTTGACTATATTGATACTGATGAAAGGATATTTCCAGTTGGTAGATTAGATTTAGATTCTTCTGGACTTATACTGCTCACAAATGATGGTGAAATTACTTTCTATTTAACTCATCCCTCATTTGAGATTGAAAAGACATATATTGTTGCAATCAATAAAGACATAGATAAAAAAACTGTAGATCTCTTAGAGCAAGGAGTAGAGATTGAGGGAAAGATTACAGCACCTGCAAAATTAAAAGTTATAAATAAGAAGAAAAACAATACTATATTAGAGATAAGAATTAAAGAAGGTAGAAATAGACAGATTAGAAAAATGTTTGAAGCAGTCGGAATAACAGTTATAAGCTTAGAGCGTATTGCTATTGGCAAAATAAGCGATAAAAAATTAAAGCCTGGTAAATATAGAAAACTAAATGAATATGAGTTAAAGTATTTGGAGAATATAAAGAATGCGAAAGTTTAGAGGATTTTTCAATGTAAACGATCTAGCAAAATTTTATATTGAAAGTTATATAAAGCCTTCATCTAAAGTATTAGACTTAACACTTGGCAATGGAAAGGATGCATTGAATTTAGTAAATGCCATTGGTGATGATGGAACATTTTATGGATTTGATATACAGAATGAAGCAATTGAAAAATCTAGAAAATTATTAGAAAGCTCGAAATCGAAACCTAAAATAATACTTATAAACGAATGTCATTCTAAAGTTAGAGATATCATTACTGAAAATATAGACTTTGCCATTATGAATCTTGGCTTTATGCCTGGTGGCGACAAGACGATTATAACAAAACCCAAAACGACTATAAAATGTATAGAGTGTGTATTGAAATTAATGTCCGCAGGAGCATTTTTCGTTATATCATCTTATATTGGTCATGATGGGGGAGATATAGAGCAAAAAGAAATTGATATATTATTAAAAAATATCAATCAAAAAGATTTTAATATAATAAAATTTACTTTTCATAATCAAAAAAATTCACCTGCAATATTTTACAGTATAGAGAGAAAAAATGAAGAATATATATGATATTATAAATGAAAAATATGATACAATGTCAAAAAAACATAAAGAATTGGCTGAATTTATCAGATTAAATCCCGACAGAGTTGCATTTATGAATGTTAAAGAAATATCAACAAATACATCTGTAAGCGAGCCAACGATTATAAGATTTGCATATGCTCTTGGCTTTGATGGTTTTAGAAGCTTTAGTAAAGCATTGCAAGATGGGGTAAAGGCAAAACTTACTACTTTACAAAGATTTAATAGATTCGATACATATACTGACGATGATTTAATCCATGCCGCGTTAAAAAATGATTTAAAAGATATTAATACAATGCTCAATGAGATAGATACAAAACTGTTAATTGATGCTTCTGTTTCTATCAAAAATTGTAGAAATATTTATATTTTAGGCTCGAGAAGTTCATATTATTTAGCAGGATATCTCAATTTCTATCTCAATTTAATTTCTTTAAATTCTAATCTGCTACAAATTGGTCCAACAGAGACGATGGAACAATTAATAAATGCTACAGATAAAGATGTTTTGATCGCCATATCTTTTCCCAGATACACAAAAAGAAGTAGCAAAGTTGTTGAATTTGCAGTTTCTAAAAATATAAAAATCATATCGATAACTGATGGTTTAAATTCACCTATTGCAAAATTATCAAATATAGTATTACAATCTCCAATGACAATGACTTCTTATATTGATTCATTAGTTGCACCATTAGCATTGATAAATGCGCTACTTTTGACAATAGGCAAAGAAATGGAAATAGATATCAAAGGATACTTTAAGGAATTGGAGGATATATGGCATGAATATGATATCTTCGAAAAATAGAATTGCGATAATTGGTGGTGGTCCAAGTGGTATAATGGCGGCAGCAATAGCATCGCTAAAATCTTTCAATGAAGTTTTTATATTTGAAAAGAATGAAAAATTAGGAAAAAAGCTTTACATCACAGGTAAGGGCAGATGTAATATCACAAATGCCTCTCCAAATGAAATTTTGATGCAAAATATTAGCGAAAATCCTAAATTTATGTTTTCAGCCCTCAATGCATTAAATTCAGACGATCTTATTAAATTTTTAAACAGATTTGGTTTGAAGACAAAGGTTGAGAGAGGAAATAGAGTGTTTCCTGTTACAGATAGAGCCTCAGATGTTACGAAAACTTTTGAAAAAATATTAAAAGATAATCTTGTAAATATAAGATATGAATCAGAAGTTATTTCAATTAATAAATCTAATAATATGTTTATAATTGAAACAGAAAAAGAGGTACTACAGTTTGATAAAGTCTTAATTGCAACAGGTGGCTTATCATATCCGAGCACTGGGAGTACTGGCGATGGTTATAAATTTGCTAAAAATTTTGGCCATAAAATTATCGATACGAAAGCGGGACTTTGCGCAATAAAACTTAAAGATGATTTTAGCTCTTGCAATTTATTGAGCCTTAAAAATGTAGAATTGTCCCTATATAATAAAAAGAGATTAATTAGAAAAGAATTTGGAGAATTACTTTTTAAAGATAACGCAGTATCAGGCCCTATTGTACTGACCATATCGAATTTCATAGACACGACTAAAATGAAAGACATAAGACTTATATTAGATCTTAAACCTGCTTTAGATTTTGATATTTTAAATGATAGAATATTAAGAGAGTTAAAGAAATATGATAATTCAGAAATTAAAACGATGATGACATCTCTATTACCTAAATCTTTAATTAATATATTTTTAAAAAGATGTAAAATCGACACGAAGAAGAAATGCAATCAGATTAGTAAAGAAGAAAGGCATAATATAATAGATAATTTAAAATCATTTAATTTACATTTTGATTCGCTAGAGGACATTTCTTCTGCTATAATAACAAGAGGAGGCATCGATATCCGAGAAATTAATCCAGCCACAATGGAGTCTAAGAAATGTAAGAATTTATACTTTGCCGGAGAAGTTCTAGCTATTAGCGGACTGACTGGTGGATTTAATTTACAAATTGCATTTTCTACAGGATATTGCGCAGGAATGAATTTATAAGGGGTTATTATGATTAAAAACATACAAATTGCGATAGATGGGCCTTCGGGAGCAGGTAAGAGCACAGTTGCCAAAAGATTAGCCCAAAAATTAAATTATGATTATATAGATACTGGAGCAATGTATAGAGCTTTTGCTTTAAAATTAATATTAAATGGATATAATAGTGCAAATATAGACGATTCTATTATATCAAAATTAATCGATTCAGCAGATATTGATTTTCATGAAGGTAATATATTGCTAGATGGTGAAAATGTTGAGACTAAAATTCGAAACGAAAAAATTGGAATTTTAGCATCTGATCTATCGGCTTTAAAAATTGTAAGAGATGCATTAGTTGACAAACAAAGAAAAATAGCTAGATCTAAATCAGTTATTATGGATGGAAGAGATATCGGCACAGTCGTTTTAAAAAATGCGGATTTGAAAATATATTTAACAGCAGATCCTTATACTCGTGCTAAAAGAAGATATATAGATTTATTAGATTCAGGAGTAAAAACTTCTTTAGAAGAAACGCTAGATCAAATATTGAAAAGAGATTATAATGATATGAACAGAAAGCATTCTCCTTTAAAAAAAGCCGATGATGCTATAAAATTAGATACTACTAATTTAAATCTAGATGAAACTGTTGCTAAGATTATAGAAATTTTGGAGGAGAAAATAAATGTTTTATAACATTTTACAGACTTTAATTAAAATATATTTATTAATATTCTATAAGGTAAAGATCCATGGAGACATAAATTTGCTCAATGAAAATTTAATTATTTGCCCAAATCATGTATCATATTTAGATCCGATATTAATAAAAGATTTAACGAAAAGACCTATCCATTTTATGGCCAAAAAAGAGATTTTCAAAAATTCTTTTATTAATTATTTTTTAAACAAACTTAAAGCATTTCCAGTTGACAGAGATGGAAATGATTTAAAAGCATTAATGAATGCAGTAAAAATTGTTAAAAATAATAATTTATTATGTATATTTATCGAAGGCACAAGAGTTAAAACACACGATTTAGAAAACGCAAAGCCTGGAGCGATATTGATTGCTCATTTGGCTAAAAAAGATATATTGCCAATATATATCAAAAGAAAAAACCTTGGTCTATTCGATAGTATCGATATTTATATAAGAGATATATATAGATTACCAGATTTAGATTATAAGGATAAAAATAATTATAAAATAGTAGCTAAGTCTGTTTTAGAAACAATTTATGGAGAAGATTTAATTGAAAAAGTTTAAAATTATAGTTGGAGATCCTACGGGTTTTTGTTTTGGTGTAAAAAGGGCTCTTTCGAAAACGGACAAAATACTTAAAGAAACTATAGCTTATTCTTATGGAGAATTGATTCATAATACTGATGAAATAAATCGGCTTGAATCTATAGGTTTGAAAAAATTTGATACCAATACTCCCGTTAAAAGCAAAGTCATTTTACGCTCGCATGGTACAATAAAAAGTGAAAATGAAAATCTTTCATTAAGATATGAAGTTGAAGATATGGTATGTCCTTTTGTTAAAAAGATTCACAAGATTGTCAATTCAGAAACAAAGCGTGATATAATTATAATTGGTGATAAAAATCATCCTGAGGTCAAAAGTATTATAAGTTATTGCAATAAAAAACCATATGTTTTATCTAATTTAGATGAGTTGAAAGACAAAATTGAAAAATTTGATAAAAAAAATGAATTTTTAGTCGTTTTTCAAACAACTTATAATGCATACTTGGCTGATAATATGATACAATATTTAAGAGATAATAAAATTAATATCATAGTACATAATACTATTTGCAATGCAACAAATGAGAGACAGGCTGAAGCTAGGAGAATTGCAGCTCTTTCAGATGCTGTAGTCGTGCTTGGTGACAAGCTTAGCTCAAATTCTAATAAACTCTACAATATTGCAAAAGAGTATTGCGAGAATGTTTACTTTATAAATCGCATTAAAATGCTTGATATTAGTCAATTTTATCATTATAATATAATTGGGATTATTGCAGGTGCCTCTACACCTGACTGGATAATTAAGGAGGCTATTGAGGAAATGGAAAATTACAACAACAACGAAATGATGGAAGCTATAGAAAGCTCCTTCACAAAAATCAGAAGAGGTGATATCGTAAAGGGTAAGGTTATCTACGTTAATGAAAACGACGTGTCCGTTAACATCAATTACCGTGCTGATGGAATTATTACAAGAGACGAAATCACGGATGATGAAAATGTCAAAACTACTGACTTATTCAAACCCGGCGATATCATAGACGTTTATGTAATGAAGATGGACGATGGAGATGGGAATGTCGTGCTCTCATATAAGAGGGTACAAGCTCTAAAAGAATGGGACGAGCTTGAGGAGAAATTCAATAACGAAGAAACCGTTACAGCCCATATTACCGAGGTTGTAAAAGGCGGCTTAAAATGTAAAGTAGGTAAAATTAATGCATTTATGCCGGCGTCTCACGTCTCCGTACAATTTAAGAAAGATCTTTCGGGATATCCTGGTAAAGATTTAGATGTCAAAATCATAGACATTGATAAATATAAAAAACGTCTAGTAGTATCTGCTAAATTAATTGAAGAAAAAGAATTAGAAAAATTCAAAGAAGAATTCTATTCATCAATTAACGATGGAGACATCGTCGAAGGTATAGTAAGAAGAATCACTAATTTTGGTGCATTTGTAGACATAGGCGGAATTGATGGCTTAGTTCATATTACTGAAATTGCTTGGAATAGAGTTAATAAAGTATCCGATGTATTGTCACCTAATGATAAAATTAGTGTTAAAGTATTAAAAGTTGATCCTGAAAATGATAGAATTTCATTAAGTCTTAAACAGACAATGAAAGAACCATGGGTTGATTTTATTGAAAACTATGAAGTTGGAGATATTTTGACAGGAAAAGTTATAAATCTCTTATCATTTGGAGCATTTGTTAGATTGGATTGTGGAGTAGATGGATTACTTCATGTGTCACAAATTGCTAATGAACATGTTGAAAAACCTTCAGATGTCTTAGAAATTGGCGAAGAGGTTATGATTAAAATAATAGGCATTAATAGAGATAAGAGAAAAATTAGCTTATCAATCAAAGAACTCTTACCTAAGAAAAAGGAACAGCCTAAAAAATCTAAACCTAAAGCTGAACCTCGCAAAAAGAAAGTTCAACCAAAAGAACCTGAATATGTTCAAGAAAATTTCAGTCCTTCAATAGGAGAAATTTTAAAGAATTCAGATTTAGCATCAGATGAGGCTAAAGAATTAGTTAAAGACAACGAAACAGAAGATTCGAATCTTGAAACAGCGAAAGAAGCAGAAAGTGAACTAACTGAAGAAAAGCTTGAAGATAACAATGCCGCAGCTGAAACTTGTGAAGTTGAAGAAGAAGCTGAAACTTGTGAGGCTGAAGAAGCAAAAGATACTGAAATAGATGAAGATTCTGATTCCATAGAAGCAAAAGAAGAAACTTCTGAAGAAGCTTAAACTTATTAAATCAGCCATATATCATTATGGCTGATTTATTTTGTCTAAAGAAATTATAAAGCTGGAGGTTAAAATGATAAATAATAATGAGCTTAAAAATGCAATGACTATAAAATTAGATTCATATTTACCTAAATATCCTAAGTTTGATCCTGCCTATAGACGAGCGCCGAAACGGGATATGAATCTTTCGGAAGACGAGATAAGATTAGCTTTGAGAAATGCTTTGAGATATATTCCACAAGAGCATCATGAGCTTTTAGCAAAAGAATTTTTAGAAGAATTGATGACTAGAGGAAGAATATATGGTTATAGATATAGACCTGAAGGTGCACTTTATGGCAAGCCAATTGAAGAATATAAAGGTAAATGTACCGAAGCAAAAGCATTTCAAGTTATGATCGATAATAATCTAGATTTCGATGTGGCGCTCTATCCTTATGAACTAGTGACATATGGAGAGAGTGGACAAGTTTGCCAAAACTGGATGCAATATAGACTTATAAAAAAGTATCTTGAAAATATGACTGATGAACAGACGCTTGTAATTTATTCGGGGCATCCCTTAGGATTGTTTCATACTAAGAAAGAGGCGCCAAGAGTTATTATGACTAATGGCATGATGATTGGTCAATATGATAATATGAATGATTTTAACAGAGCTGCTGCACTAGGCGTTGCAAATTACGGACAGATGACTGCTGGGGGTTGGATGTATATTGGTCCTCAAGGAATCGTTCATGGAACATATAATACATTATTAAATGCAGGTAGATTAAAGCTGGGCATATCTAATGAAGAGAATTTAGCTGGTATATTGTTCGTAAGCTCAGGTCTTGGCGGCATGAGCGGGGCTCAAGGGAAAGCTTGCAATATTGCAGGAGGCGTTTCTATAATAGCTGAAGTAGATTTGACTAGAATTCACGACAGATACGAGCAAGGCTGGATTGATGAAGTTAGTGATGATCTAGATTATGTATATAAAACAGCTAAGAAATATTTAGACGATAAAAAGCCTAGAGCTATAGCATATCATGGGAATATTGTAGATTTAATCGAATATGCCGTTAAAAATAATATTCATATTCCTTTGCTATCTGACCAGACTTCATGCCACGAAGCTTATACTGGCGGATATTGTCCTGTAGGATTGAGTTTTAAAGAAAGAACTGAATTGCTCGCAAAAAATAGAGATGAGTTTTCCAAAAAAGTAGACGAATCTCTTAAAAAGCATTATGAAATGATAAAAACTTTAACTTCAAGAGGTACGTATTTTTTTGACTATGGAAATTCATTTATGAAAGCTGTTTTTGACTCAGGAATTAAAGAGATTTCTAAAAATGGAATAGATGATCGCCATGGATTTATTTGGCCGTCTTATGTCGAAGATATTTTAGGGCCTAGACTTTTTGACTTCGGATATGGTCCTTTTAGATGGGTCTGTTTAACTGGAAAAGAAGAAGATTTGGAACTTACTGACAAAGCAGCGATGGAAATAATAGATCCAAATCGTCGATATCAAGACAGAGACAATTGGATTTGGATTAAAGATGCTAAGAAAAATAAATTAGTAGTTGGCACTAAAGCCAGAATCCTTTATAGTGATGCCTTAGGAAGAAGAGATATCGCCTTAAAATTCAATGAACTTATAAGAGAAGGAAAAATTGGCCCCGTTATGCTGGGAAGAGACCATCACGATACGGGTGGTACTGATTCGCCGTTTAGAGAAACCTCAAATATAAAAGATGGATCAAATGTTATGGCCGATCAAGCTATTCATATCTATGCAGGAAATGCCGCTAGAGGAATGAGTTTAGTCACCTTGCACAATGGAGGTGGGGTTGGAATTGGTAAATCAGTAAATGGAGGATTTGGTCTAGTCTTAGACGGTTCTAAACGCGTTGACGAAATAATAAAATCTGCAATCACTTGGGATGTTATGGGTGGAGTTGCTAGAAGATCATGGGCAAGAAATGAAAATGCCATGAAGACATCTATCGATTACAATAAGATGATGGAAGGCAAAGAACATATAACATTACCATATCTAGTCGATGAAAAGCATATCGACAATGCTATGAAAATATATTTTTAAAAATATATTAAAACTTCATAAACTTTAAAATACTTGAGTCATGACTCAAGTATTTTTATGTTATAATAGTTATAAATGTGTTAATAAGGAGTAAATGAAGTGAATAAACTACACAGTTTAAATAGATTGATAAATGAAGATAGTAATAAATACTTTATAAGAACATATGGCTGCCAAATGAACGAACATGATTCCGAACAGATTGCTTTTATGTTAAATAAAGCTGGTTTTAAAAGAACTGAAGATATAGATGAATCGGATCTTATTATTTTAAATACATGCTCTATTAGAGCAAATGCTGAAAATAAAGTGTATGGCTTATTAGGCCAATTAAAAAAATATAAAAAAGATAAAAATAACAACAAGATAATCGCAATATGTGGTTGTATGCCTCAAAGAGAATCTAGTTTAGAGGAATTAACGAACAAATATGAAAATATAGATATAATTTTTGGAACTAATACTATTCATAAATTTCCTGAACTTCTTTTAAATTATATTAATGAAAACCGCAAAGAAATCGCTGTTAGAGAGAGTTTTAATTTGGAATATGAAGTATTAGGATATAGCTATCTTTATAGCCATAAAGCTTTTGTAAATATTATGTATGGTTGTAATAATTTTTGCACCTATTGCATAGTACCATTTACTAGAGGTAGAGAGGTAAGTCGTCCATTAGAAGAGATTATTACTGAAGTTAAAAAACTTGCTAAAAATGGTGTCAAGGAAATTACATTGCTAGGACAAAATGTAAACTCTTATGGGAATGACTTTGATAAACCGATATCATTTTCTGAATTATTAAAAGAACTTGATAAAATTGAAGGAATTGAGCAAATTAGATTTATGACTTCTCATCCAAAAGATATTTCAGATAAATTAATACAATCTTTCCAAAGTTTAAATAATTTAGAAAGACATCTACATCTCCCAGTTCAATCTGGAAGCAATAGAATATTAAAAGAAATGAATAGAACTTATTCACGAGAAAAATATATCGATATTGTAAACAAAACAAGAAAATTAAATCCAGATATTAGCATCACAACCGATATAATGGTAGGATTTCCAGGAGAGACGGAAGAAGATTTTGAAGAAACTTTAGATTTAGTAAGAATATGCGAGTTTGAATCTGCTTTTACCTTTATCTATTCACCTAGAGAGGGAACGAAAGCAGCAAAGATGGAAAATTTTGTAGATAAAGATATTATTAATGACAGATTTAAACGCTTAACAGATCTATTATATGAAATTGCACTAAAAAAGAATATAAAACTTATAGGATCTGTTCAAAGAGTCTTAGTAGATGAGATATCAAAAACTAATGATGAATATCTAAATGGGCGCACATCGTCTTTTTTAAATGTTAATTTCAAAGGAGAAAAGGATTTAATAGGTAAATTTGTTAATGTAAAAATTATAGATGCCAATACATTTGCTCTAGAAGGGGAAATAATTGATGTATGACTTAGATATTGAAAAGCTAACACCTATGATGAAGCAATATATAGAGACAAAGAAAAAACATAAGGATTCTATTTTATTTTTTAGATTAGGCGATTTTTATGAAATGTTTTTCGAGGATGCTATTTTAGCGTCTAAAGAATTAGATTTGACACTAACGGCACGTCAGGGTGGAATCGATGATAAGATACCTATGTGCGGAGTGCCGCATCATGTTAGTGATGTATATATTAATCGACTCGTTTCTAAAGGATATAAGGTTGCAATTTGCGATCAGCTCGAAGATCCTAAACACGCAAAGACAATAGTAAAACGAGGCGTTGTAAAAATTGTTACTCCTGGTACTATTACTGACCAAAATGCTCTAGCTAGAGGATCGAACAATTATTTATGTTCAATCTATATAGACGCAGTCGGACTTGGAATTTCTTATGCTGATTATTCTACTGGAGAGATCAATATTTTAGGGAAAATGAATGCTGAAAATATTGATAAGTACCTATTAAATCAAATTGGCATAATAGCTCCGTCTGAAATAATATTAAATGATAATTTATTAACCAGAACAAAATATATAGATGTCATAAATAAGAACATTAGTACAAATATCTCTTTTATCGAGGAGAGTGAGAATTTAAGTCTAAAACAGATTAAATCAAAATTAGATGAATTTATACTAGAAGGTATTTCAAACAAAGAACTTTTAAATGAAATACATTCTGTAATTGCTTTAATGAATCTATTAGAATATTTGCAAGAAACGCAGATGCACGAATTAAAACATTTAAAGACTATAAACTTCAATAAGGCTAATGAATATATGGTATTAGATATGCATACATTGTCTAATTTAGAAATACACTCTACTAAACTGTCTAATTTAAGAGAAGGTTCTCTAATTGGTGTTTTAGATAAATGCAAAACCTCTATGGGCTCGAGAATGCTTAAAAGATGGTTAGAACATCCCTTAATTGATATCGAGCATATAAATATGCGCCATGATTTTATAGAAGAAGCTTTAAATAATTTAATCAATCTGCACGATATAAGAAAACTTATGTCTAAAATCTATGATATTGAAAGATTGTTAGTTAAAATTTCAGGTCAAAATGCAAATGGAAAAGATTTATTGTCATTGAGGTCGTCTCTCGTTGTAATACCTGAAATTACTAAGATTTTAGACTCATATAATTCAAATAAGATATCAAATATGTATAGAGATTTAGATCTATGCACAGATCTATCGAGATTAATAAGTATATCTATTAACGAAGAATGTTCCACTAATATGAATGATGGAAAATTAATAAAAAAGGGATTTAATAAAGAACTTGATGAACTAAAGTCTGTAGGATTTCATACTAAGGACTGGATTCTAAACTATGAAAAAAAGCTTAGAGAAGAAACGAAAATCAAAAATTTAAGAATCAAATATAATAAAATATTAGGATATTTTATCGAAGTAACAAAGTCAAACTTAGGCAATGTTCCTGAGTATTTTATTAGAAAACAAACCCTAGTAGGTTCAGAGAGATTTTTTACGGAGGAGTTAAAAGATAAAGAGCAAAAAATCTTGAGCTCAAAGCAATTGATTGTAGATTTAGAACAAGAAATATTTACACAGATTTGCGAAAAAATAAATCAATCTATGCTCAGACTTCAAAAACTATCCAAAGCAATTGCTAAAATAGACACATTAATAAGCTTAGCAATTGTAGCAGATAGATTCAATTATAATAGACCTCAGATGAATGAAAATAATGAATTAATAATCATTGGTGGTCGTCATCCAGTAGTAGAAAAAGCAGTACCAGAATTTGTGAAAAATGATACTATATTTACTGAGGATAGAAATTTCTTTTTATTAACTGGGCCAAATATGGCTGGTAAATCCACATTTATGAGACAGACTGCAATAATTACTCTTATGGCTCATATAGGCTCATTCGTCCCGGCAGATGATGCTAATATATCTATAGTAGATAGAATATTTACTAGAATTGGTGCTTCCGATAATATTTATAAAGGTGAAAGTACTTTTATGGTCGAGATGAAAGAAGTATCAGAAATATTAGAATATGCGAGTTCCAAAAGCTTAATACTCTTAGATGAAGTTGGCAGAGGAACAGGAACGTATGACGGCATCAGCATAGCTTGGGCTCTTATTGAGTATATAATAGAAAATATCGACGCTAAGACTATTTTTGCCACGCATTATCATGAATTGACAACCCTAGAATCAGTACATGAAAGCTTAAAAAATTTGACAATAGACAGTACTGAAGAAGGAGATAATATCGTATTTCTAAGAAAAGTCAAAGAGGGAAGAACTAATAGATCTTATGGATTAGAAGTTGCAAAATTAGCTGGGATAGATAAAAAATTAATCGATCGAGCCGATGAGCTTTTAAGATTTATGGAATCGAATAATAGAGAAGAACTGATTGATAATATAAATGAAGCATCAGATACTAGTAGTCAAAGCACTGATATATCATTCAATGATATTAAAGTTTTAAAATTTATAAATGCATATAGAAATATCGATATAAACTCATTAACGCCGATAGATAGTTTAAAAGTTTTAAGTGAATTAATTTCAGATATAAATGAACTAAAGGAAGAGATATATGACTTTGATTAAAAAATTATCTAAAGATACAATTATGAAAATAGCAGCAGGCGAGGTGATAGAAAGTCCTGCGGCAATAGTAAAAGAATTGACAGAAAATTCAATAGATGCAAATTCAACTGAAATAACAATAGAGTTTCAAGATGGCGGAATAACATTGATAAGAGTCTCTGATAATGGAGACGGCATCCCAAAAGAAGATTTATCAAATGCCTTTACTAGGCATGCTACATCAAAAATTAATGATATAGATTCATTGAAGAGTTTAAACACACTTGGTTTTAGAGGTGAAGCTTTGCCAACTATAGCAGCAGTAACCGATGTAGAGGTTGTCACGAAGACAGATGACGAAACTATTGGCAACAAATTTGAAGTAGACCATGATGGCAATGTTTATAATTTAAAATCGATTGGAGCGAGCAAAGGTACTACAATAGTAGCTAAAAATCTGTTTGAAAACTTACCTGTTCGCAAGAAATTCTTAAAAAGTGCAAATATAGAATCTAATAAAATTATAGAACTGACAACTAAATTAGCACTTTCAAACCCAAATATAGACTTTCGTGTAATTAAAGATGGTAAACTATATTATAGTACCAATAGAAATAGAAGATTCAAAGATAATATATTTAATTTATTAGGGCGTGAATTTGCAAATAGTTTAAAAGTATTAGATTTTGAATTTTCTCATGGTACAGTAAGAGGTTATATATCAGACAATAACTTTTATCGAAGTAATAGATCTTATCAATATATTTTTATCAATAATAGAGTGATAAAAAATACTGAAATCTCAAATGCAATAGAGACAGTTTATCAAAATTATATTCCACTTAGTAGGTATCCAGGATTTATCTTATATATTGATATAGACAAAGAATTGATAGATGTAAATATTCATCCTAATAAATTAAAAATAAAAATTTATGACATGGAAGAACTATTGATTGCTTTAAAAAATAATATATACAAAGTCTTGCGTTTTGAAACTGATATACCAGTTGTCGAATCGAAAAAAGAGAATAAATTTATAGCCCAAAGGCAAACTTACTCTGAAGAGCGAGCTTCTAGTTATAAAGATATAGAGTATAAACTAGAAAACTTTATCGAAAATTTTAAAGCAGCAGAGAGTAATACTAATCAAAATGAAAATTTAGAAGCAATTCATGATAATAATAAAGCTAATAGTTCAGATCTTGATGATAACTATAGTTCATTGATAAATTTTGAAAAAACATCAGAAAAAAAATATACAGAAGAAAGTAATGATAAGATTAACAATGAAGTTAAGAAATTAACATATATAGATAAAATTAAATCAATATTGAAATATAATTCACAAGCGATAGTTGGTACAATCTTTTTAACTTATATTGTTATTCAAGATGTGGATAGTGAAAATTTATTTCTCATAGATCAGCATTCAGCCCATGAAAAAATTAAATATGAGGAATTTAAATACTATTACGATAATCAAAATATTAATTCTCAGGTATTGATGAATTCTGAAATTATTGAGCTGTCTAAATTCAATTTTGAAAAAATTTTAGAAAACAAGAAAGAAATTAATAGAATCGGTATTAAATTTGATATATTTGGCGAACAGGCAATAGTTTTAAGAGAAATTCCTCTATACTATAAATCTGTTACTCCAACGAAAATTATTAATGAAATACTTGATTCTATTACTAAAATAGATAATATATACCAGCTAGATCCATATAGAGTAATGCGAGAGGCATGCAGAGCTGCTGTAAAATCAGGACAGCTTTTAGACAATCAAGAAATAATTGAATTACTCGATAAGTTAAGTAAATGTGAATATCCTTTGACATGCCCCCACGGAAGGCCTACAATAATTAGAATTAAGAAATCGGTTATAGATAAACTATTTTTTAGAATACAGGATTGATAGAATGAATAAAACTATAGATATAATTATTTTAACTGGACCAACTGGAGTTGGAAAGACAAATTTATCACTAGAAATTGCAAAAAAACTTAATACAGACATCATATCTGCCGATTCTATGCAAGTTTACAAAGGCATGAATATAGGAACTGATAAGATTATGCCTGAGCAAATGGCTGATATAAAACATTATAATATAGATGTTACCACTCCTGATAAAGTTTATTCAGTTAAAGAATATGCAAATAGAACTAAAAGTATAATTGAAAAACTTGATAAAGAATCTAAAGTACCTTTTATTGTAGGAGGCTCTGGTCTATATATTGATTCGATAATCTATGATTTAGGATTTGGAAAAAAGTCTGATCCTATCATAAGAAAAAATTTAGAATTAGAACTTAAAAAGTTTGGTTTAAAAAGATTAGTCACAAGGCTTAAAGAAATAGATTTAGATTATGCAAATAGTATAGATTGTCAAAATCCAAGACGTGTAATAAGAGCATTAGAAATTTATGAAATTACAAAAAACAAACCATCAAAGTATCTTAATAAAAAAAATCTTAGATATAAAAATCTTAAATATAATTATCGCTATTTCGTCTTAAATAGAGAGCGTGAAAAATTATATGAAAATATAAATAATCGTGTAGACATGATGATTGAAGATGGTCTAATTGATGAAGTAAAAGCGCTTTATGATAAATATAATACTAAAGATAGTGCTCTTTTTACTGCCATTGGCTATAAAGAAATAATATCATATCTCAATGGTGAAATCGATAAAGCAGATGCTATTATGCTTATCAAAAAGAATTCAAGAAATTACGCAAAGAGACAATTAACTTGGTTTAGAAGAGAAAAAGAAGCTATATGGATAGATAAAGAAAATAAAACAAACTCAGAAATTATAGATGAAATTATGGAAAAAATATATTAATAAGAGGTCATATTATTGGAATACTTAAAT
Organism: Tissierellia bacterium; assembly: GCA_030537765.1. GTDB lineage: Bacteria > Bacillota > Clostridia > Tissierellales > Peptoniphilaceae > JAUNVH01. The sequence goes on from JAUNVH010000001.1 coordinate 38,111, forward strand.
AATTTTTTAAAAAGCAATTATAAAATAGATGAAGAGCATATTAAATTTGTAAATGAAGTTAAAACTGATTTATATAATAGATTTGAAGAACTTCAAGATATTAGGCAATATAATACTTTAAAAGTACTAAAAGCAATGCAAGATGAATACTTGGGAGCAACTGATTTTAATTGGACTACAGGATATGGTTATGGAGATATCGGTAGAGACAAAACTGAAAGGATTTATGCTAATATTTTTAATACTGAAGATGCATTAGTAAGACCTACAATCGCATCAGGCACCCATGCAATTAATCTTTGTCTATCTGGACTTCTAAAAAGCGGAGATCATCTTCTAGAAATCTCTGGCACTCCTTATGATACTTTACTCGAAGTTATAGGTTTAGAAGGTGATATAGAGGGAACTCTTATAGGAAATGGTGTTGAATATGGAGAGGTCGATTTAATAGACGATGATTTCGATTATGAAAATATTTTAAAATCAATAAAATCAAATACAAAATTAATAGCTATACAACGTTCTACAGGATATAGCGATAGAAAAGCTTTAAGCATCGATAAGATAAAAAAGATTATAACCACTATAAAGAAAAAGTATCACGATATACCAATATTCATAGATAATTGTTATGGTGAATTTACAGATTATTTTGAGCCCAGTGATTTTGGTGCTGATATTATGGCAGGTTCATTAATTAAAAATCCAGGCGGTGGACTTGCTTATTCAGGTGGTTATATTGTTGGGAAAAAAGATTTAATTCATCGTGTGGCCAAGCGCTTAACTGCTCCAGGCATCGAAAAAGAATGTGGTTTAACATTTGGGCAGACTAGAACAATACTGCAAGGTCTTAGTATCGCTCCAATGATCGTAAACCAAGCATTAAAAGGAGCAATCTTAATCGGAGAAGTGTATAAAAGACTAGGTTTCAAAATCGTTCCTGACACATTTGATAAACGTTCTGATATTATATTAGGTATAGAGTTTAAAAATCCTAAATATTTAATTGCCTTTTGCCGCGCAATGCAAGAAGCGGCGGCCGTTGACTCTTACGTTGTACCTGAGGCTTGGGAAATGCCAGGATATGAAGATAAAGTAATTATGGCGAGTGGTTCGTTTATAGACGGTTCTTCCATAGAGATAAGTGCTGACGGACCTATGAGAGATCCATTTTTTGCATATTATCAAGGTGGTCTTACATTTGAACAGTGTATATTAGCATGCCTTATAAGTTTGCGCAATTTAAAATCTATTGGTGCTATATAATTTTTATAAATCGTTAATCAATGAAAGATTTATAAATGTAGTTAAATGAATAAAATAAAGACAATATTTTATTAAAAATACGATACAAATTGAAAATTTACTAAAGACATCTTTTGCCTTCACACTTATAGAGTAGATTTATTTATGATAGATATCTATTTAAACTTAAGAAGTCCGCATCTATTATTTAAATATTTGGTGCTAATGTTTTATAAGTCGAGCTTAATATTTTATAGCGTGGGTTTTGGAAATATATTAAGCATATAAGAGAAGAAATTATAAATTAATATTAAATCAATTGGAATTAATTTAATATTTGAGTTCAGTAGATAGAAGGGATAGATTTATTGAGAGTAAAATAAGTATTGATTCAAACGATGGAGCTCAATAAGTTAAGAATTTAACAATTAAACAACGAAAAAAGTCTTTCGACATGAAAGACTCTTTTTTTATAATAAATTTCTATATAATCCTACTACATGACCTAATATCTCTAAATGATCAGTATATATTGGAGACATAGAGTCGTTTTCAGGCTGCAATCTAAAACGAGTTTTCTCTTTATAGAAAGTTTTAATAGTAGCTTCATCATCGATTAAAGCTAATACAATATCTCCATTCTTAGCTCCAGCCATTCTTTCGATTAAAACGAAATCCCCATCGTAGATGCCTCTATTTATCATGCTATCTCCTGATACTTCCAACATAAACAATTCTCTATCTTTTACAATTTCCATTGGGAGAGGGAAGGTGTCTTCGATATTTTCGACTGCAAGAATCGGTGCACCAGCTGTTACTTTTCCTACGATGGGAATATCTATAGTCTTTTTCTTTGCTAAAACTAAATCATCAGAATTACCATCGGCTAAGACATATGTTCTAGTTTTAGAACCGTCTTTTATAATATAACCCTTGGCTACAAGTCTTTCAATATATCCGTGAACAGAAGAAGTAGATTTTAAATTGACACCCGAACAAATTTCTCTAACAGTTGGTGGGTATCCATTAGATTCAGTAAAAGATTTGAGAAAAAAAAGAATTTCACTTTCTTTTGAAGTTAAATCTGCAAACATATTTATCACCTAATTTCTTTATTTGAGTAAATTGTATCATATAAAATAAGAAAAATCAAACTTTCGTTCTATTTTTATAAAAAAACATTTGACACCGAACATATTTTCTTATATAATGAAGATGAACATGAGTAGCGTACATACGTACAGCATAGAACGGAGGAACATTAATATGAAAGGAATTACTATAAAATATAAACACAGATTAATAGCAATAATACTTTTGATAGCTTTTTTCAATATGGGAATTTTGCTTATTAGCGACGAAACTAGTAGTGAATTTACTAGTAGTGATAATTATGAATATACTGAAAATTTCATCATATATACAGTAAAAGAAGGCGATACATTATGGAATATTGTTTCAAACAATATTGAGTATATCGAATCAAACAATAATAATTTTCACCAAATTATTGATCAGATATCTAAATGTAATCATCTAGATAATAAAATAATTAAACCTGGTCAAATTTTGAATATACCCACAAAAATAGAATAGCTTAATTTCTAGCTATTCTATTTTTAAATTTTTTAATGGATTACTGTCTATTGCAACTTTCAGATCTTCATTGTCTACATGAGTATATATTTGTGTGGTAGACACGCTTTCGTGCCCTAATAATACTTGTAATGTTCTAATTTCGACATTGCCGTATTTGTGTAGCAATGTCGCAGCAGTATGTCTGAGTTTATGAGGCGAATATCCTTTATTATCTAAACCCGACATTTTTAAATATTTTGAAAGCATATGTTCAATTCCACGATTTCCAAATCTTTTATTTTTAATATTTAAAAACAATGCATTTTCTTCAACATTTGGTCGTATTTCTAGGTATTCATTTATAGAATTTATAACAGCATCATTAGCATAAATAATTCTTTGTTTATTTCCTTTGCCGATAATATTAATAGATCGATCGGCGCTAATATCATCTAAATTAAGATTTGATAATTCTGAAAGCCTAATGCCTGTATTAAGAAAAGTCATTACAATTGCATAATCTCTTTTTTTAAGGAAAATATTTTCGCCCTCCAGAATCGATTCTAAGAGCTTTTTAATGTCTTCAAGGTCTAAATATATGGGGTATCTTTTCGTTCTTTTTGGAGACTCTAGAGAATCGCTCGGATTATGATCTAAAACCTTAGTAATATTTACTAAATAATGATATATGTTTTTTAAAGAAGATATGCGTCTTAATTTAGTAGAGGCAGAACTGTTCATATATTTATCCAAATAAGATACATAAGCTATCAAATCTCTAATATCTATTTTTTTCATTAATTCTAAATCTATATCATCAATTTTAATCGAAGATAAATCATCAATCGAAATTGATTTATCGACAAGAGATTTTCTAAATTTTATAAATCTGAAAAAGATACGTATATCGTAATAATAATTTTTTATTGTATTATCAGATTTACCAGCAACAGACTCTAAATAATCGAGCCAATCGTTTATAAGTAGCGATTTTGTAAACATCTGAAATTCACCATCCATTAATACTTTATGTCGCATAACTGTTATTATGCGACATAAATATTATATTTTATTTGTAAAGTTTTGTCAATCCCCTAATCAAAAAAAGCTTGAAAGGTTTACTTCCAAGCTTTATTTTTATTTTGCATAATCAACATGCCTAGTTTCACGAATCACATTAACTTTAATTTGTCCAGGATATTCCATTTCAGATTCAATTCGTTTTGCTACATCTCTGGCCAATACAATAATATTTGCTTCGCTTATATCTTCAGGCTTGACAATGATTCTAACTTCACGTCCAGCCTGAACTGCATAAGATTTATCTATGCCTTCAAATGAATTTGCTATCTCTTCGAGTTTTTCCAGCCTCTTGATATATGATTCTAAAGTCTCGCGCCTAGCTCCTGGTCTAGCAGCAGAAACAGCGTCTGCAGCTTGAACTAATACTGCTTCTATTGTCTTTGCTTCGACATCGCCATGATGAGCCTCGACTGCATGAAGTACATTTTTATTCTCTTTGTATCTTTTCAAGAACTCAACACCCAATTCAACATGGGCTCCCTGTATTTCATGGTCCATTGCTTTACCTATATCATGTAATAAGCCAGCTCGTTTTGCTACTTTTACATCGGCGCCAATCTCTTCTGCTAACATTGCTGCAATATATGCAACCTCTATTGAGTGCCTAAGAACGTCCTGACCGTAGCTTGTTCTATATTTTAGTTTGCCTAGCATTTTCACTATCTCTGGATGAATATTTAATATGCCCAATTCAAATACTGCAGATTCCCCAGCTTCTTTAATAGATATATCTACTTCGCGTTTTGCTTTTTCTATCATCTCTTCTATTCTAGATGGATGAATTCTTCCATCTAAGATCAGTTTTTCCAAAGCTATGCGCGCAATCTCTCTTCGTACTGGATCAAATGACGAAAGTACTACAGCTTCTGGCGTATCATCAATAATTAAATCTACTCCAGTTAAGGCTTCAATTGCTCTAATATTTCTGCCTTCTCTACCGATAATCCTACCCTTCATTTCATCATTTGGTAAGCTTACAGCAGTTACTGTGTGCTCTGACACATATTCTGGTGCGCATCTTTGAATTGTTTTTGCTAAAATATCCATAGCAATCTTATGAGATTCTTCTTTTGTTTTTGCTTCAAATTCTTTGATTAATAATGCTGATTCTTGAGTGATATCATTCTTTAATTCTTCTAATAATATCTCTTTTGCTTCATCAGAAGTATATCCTGATATTCTTTCAAGCTCTGAAATTCGCTGTGATAAAATTTCTTCAGCTTTTTTATTTTTTTCTTCTACGGCTTTGAGCTTATTAGAAATGCTTTCTTCTTTTTTTTCTAAATTATTAGATCTTCTGTCCAACTGTTCTTCTTTATTGAGTATGCGTTTTTCTGTGCGTTGAACATCATTTCTTCTCTCTTTGATTTCACGTTCAGCTTCATCGCGCAATCTATGAATTTCTTCTTTAGCTTCCAAAAGAATTTCCTTCTTTTTAGATTCACTCTCTTTCTCGGCATCTATTAAAATGTTCTTTGCTTGATTCTCGGCACTTCCAATTTTAGACTCAGCAGTCTTTAAACGCACGAAATAGCCGATTATAAAGCAAACAACAGAAATTATAATAGGTATTAAAATTTCCAAATCTTTAAGCACCTCCTTATTCAATTTTCAAAGTTCAGAATTAAATACATACTATTAATACATATGCTTATATTTTATACTCAAAAATAGTATAAGTCAAGGAATGAAAATCTCACAAATACTATGCTTAACACATGAGTTAATTTTCTATCAATTCAATTTCGGTTATATTACCGTTTAAGCTGATTTGGAATTTAGTATCTGCCATTTCTGCTAATTGCTCATTGTGCGTAACCATAATTATTTGACGATCAAATCTTTCTGCTGATTTTTTTAAAAAATCACCTACATTAAAAATATAATTATTGCTGACATGTTTTGCAGGCTCATCCAAAATTAAAGGGCCTTCGATTAGTGGTGAGTGTAATTGTAAAAACGATATTCTAAGAGCTATAGAAATTATATCTATCACTCCCCCACCGTTAGAAATCTCTGGTTTAGTTCTCATTAAAACATCGTCTATATAAGTTTCGAGGAAAAATTCTGCACTTAAAGATTTCTTCGTATCTTTAATATCAATTTTGAAATCAATATTTTCATTAAATATATATTTTAAGCAATTGCTGACTAAAGATTCAATATTTAATCTAGCTTGATTTCTTGCATATTCTGCAACTTTTTTTAAAAGCACAGATACCTTTTCAAGAGTTAATACATATTGATCTATTTCTTCAATTTCTTCATTTATTGCTTGATATTGTGAATTTAAAAGATCGCATTCACTTTTTTTGGAAATATAAAATTTTTCACATGAGTTTACTATATTATCTAAAGTATTTATATCCATTATTCTATCTTCTCAGTATTTAATTGGGGTAAGAGTTTTTCAGCTTGATTAAACAGCTCTTCTATCTCTGTTTGTAATTTATTAATTTCAGAATCTAAATCTTTTGGTTTAATACCTAATTTATCAAGCTCTTCGAGTATTAATTTTTCCTGTCTTTGTAGTTCTTCTAATCTTGTTTCTGCTTTGACTTTAAGCATTTTAGATTCTTGTAATTTTTTTTGTAAGCTCTCTAATCTGTTTTCATACTTCATATTCATCAGCTCCTAAGTGATTTTATAACATTTTCAATATCATGTTCGCAGATTTTATTAAAACATGTTGGGCAAATATTATATTTTTTTAAAGTTTCTGCATAAACATTAATTTCATCGTTTATTTGACTTGAGATATCTTTAATATATTTTTTCAATTCAACTTTTTTCTTAGATAATTCTTCATATTGATTTTTATAATGTATAGCATATTTTATATTGCTTGTAAGTAAGTTTAATTTATTATGTCTTTTTATTATATCATCTAAATTCTTGAATGCTAAAATATAATTATTGCCTATTTTTAAGCTGTTTTCGATATTTTTATAATTTTCTTTCAGTTGATTTAGTCTATTATAATTGCCTATGTGCATAAGAATATTTTCATAATTAGAATAAGCATTTTCTAAATGTCTCAACTTTATAAGATTATTTTTATTAATTTTTATTTCTTTTATATTATTCTTATACAAATTATTATACCGATTTATAAAATTTAGTTTTTCCGTGTTTTTCTTTATATCTTCTAAATTTATTTCTAATTTATCAATTCCTTTAAATGCATCGACCATTTTCATTAGTTTATTTTGTGATGAATTTATTTTTAATAATTCAGTTTTTAAAGTCGAAATATTTTTTAATTTAAAAGTTAATTTGTGCAATTTTAAAATAAATTGCTCAAATTCATCTAATCTATTTAGCTTGCTAAGAATATTTTTAGTATACTCTTTTTTTACATTTATTTCTTTATATTTCTCATATATATCTTTATTTATAATTAATTTTGAGTTTTTTGATTTTATTTCTTGATTAATTGTTTTTAACTTTGTCAAATTTTCATTATAATTTTTCAAATAATCAAATTTAGATATTTCGTTTTTTAAATTATCTCTTGTTTGACATTTTTGCCTTTTAATAGTATTGCTTCTTGATATATCTAAACTCGTCTTTCTCTGAGCTTTATCAACATAGTCTACACCAACCAATTTACCAATAGCATTAGCTTTACCCGACGGGCTTTCTGATATTAAGAACGGAGCTTCTAATTGATCAGAAATATTTAAATTCGCTTTAAGATCATCGGTGATTTGCATTGGAACAATATTTATTGCGTCCGTAATTTCTAATGGAATATTGTAGCCAAATCCTTCATAGATTTCTGTTGAGCCGTCGGGCATCGTTAATTTATAGCCATTTTTTCCTGATCCTCTGTATCGCAAGAGCTTTATATTGTTATTAAAAGTTATTTCAACCTCAACTCGTTTTTCATTATCGCGTAAAAAGTAATCGCCTGCAGGTTCATTGTATAATGCCCATTTAATGGCTCTGATAATTGCTGTTTTACCGGTATTTGACGGTCCTACAAAAGCATTGAAACCTTCAGAAAACTCAATTAAACTGTCTTTATGCGATTGAAAATTTTTTATCCTAACCGATTTAATTTTAATCATATTTATTCTTGCTCCTGGCTTCTTCTATTCTTTCTAATGCTTCTCTTTTGACATTTGAGTCAAATTCAGAATCTTGTGCTATTTTTTCCATTATTGTTTCAATGGAAAAATTGCTATGGTGTTTTGAACTGTCTATCAATTCAATAAATTTATTTAAGCGCTGATTAAACACCTTTGCCTTTTCAATATGGCTTCTATCTAGAACTTGACTGCCTGATTTTGCAGAATTCAGATATATATCTTCAATTATTATATCGTCTTTAGTCAATGTTATAGAATTAAATTTTGGTTTCCTGTTAATTTCATTAAGAGAACTACTTATTCTTAGTAGACTGCCGGGATTTACAAAATATTTTCCTTCGTGATTCAATGTAGGAAATCCCAGATGGTAGTGGCCTGCCAATATTATATCAGCTTCCGTATCAAGTATATTATCGATTAATATATGTGGCACATCTTTTATGAATGGCTTGTCTATCAAAAATCCATGAACTATTTCTATATAATAATCAGAATTTTCATAGTCACTTTTTCTTATTATATAATTATTAGGATCAGAATCTAAATCATATTTGAAATGTCTTGCTATTAAGCATATCTTTAATCCATTTTCAATATAGATACCATCATGAGGTATCAATTTTAGTATTCCAATATTAATTAAAAAGCCCATAATACTCCTATTGATTGTAGATAAATTATAACCAAATATATCATGATTACCAATAATAGTATAAATGGGCATATTAAAATCCATCAAGATATTTGCAATATCTGATGCTATTGATATAGAAGAATCGGGACGATCAAAAAGATCGCCACCGAAAACTATAAAGTCATATTTATTTGAATTAGCATAATTTTTTATTTCAATAAGTTTAGCTTTAACTGTCTCGAAATAATTGTCTATTCTACTTTTGGGATTGGTTCCCTTTACATGTACATCTGTGAAGAAAATAAACTTCATAATAATCCTTTTTAATCTAAATCTTCTATTTTAGTTTGCTCATTTCTCTTTACTTCTTCTCCTAATGGCTCAAGATTATAAAACTCTCTAACTTTGATTTCTATTTCTCTGCTCAAATCTGGATTTTGTACTAACAATTCTCTTATATTGTCTCTTCCCTGACCAAGTCTTTCTTCATTATAGCTATACCAAGAGCCAGCTTTGTCTATAATATTTGCTTTCACAGCTGCATCTAGGATATTGCCTTCTTTAGAGATTCCCTTACCATAAATAATATCGAATTCAGCAATTCTAAAAGGTGGTGCAATTTTGTTTTTAACCACTTTAACTCTTGTTTTATTGCCAATTACTACATCTTTATCTTTGATTTGTTCTGATCTTCTAACATCTAGCCTAATTGTAGAATAGAATTTCAAGGCTCTTCCGCCAGAAGTAGTTTCAGGACTTCCAAACATAACTCCGACTTTTTCTCTTAACTGATTAATAAATATAACTGCTGCTTTAGATTTATTTATTGCGGCAGTCAATTTTCTCATAGCTTGAGACATCATTCTGGCTTGTGCTCCCATTTGAGCATCTCCCATTAGCCCTTCTATTTCAGTCTTTGGCACCAAAGCAGCTACAGAGTCTATAACGACCATATCAACACCATTACTTCTTACCAATGCTTCACAAATCTCCAAAGCTTGTTCACCATAATCCGGTTGAGACAAAACTAAGTTTGGAATATCTACACCTAGTCTTGAAGCATAAGCGGGATCAAGTGCGTGTTCAGCATCTATAAATGCTGCTGTTCCACCTAGCTTTTGACATTCAGCAATCATATGAAGCGCTACCGTAGTTTTGCCTGAAGATTCAGGCCCATAAATTTCGATAACTCTACCTCTAGGAATGCCTCCAACACCTAAGGCCAAATCTAATTCGATTGAACCGGTAGGAATTACGTCCATATTAAGTTTTGCATCTTCGCCCATTCTCATTACGGCGCCTTTTCCATATCTCTTTTCAATATTTGCCATTGCGGCATCTAATGCCTTTTTTTTGTTAATTTTATCGGACATCAGTACCCTCCTAATTTTTATTTATTAACTTTAACAATTCTATCAACGCTTTATTTGCAGCGTAATTTTTTATACGCTCTCTATTTCCTATAAAATGAGATTTAAATACTCTATTTTCAAAGTTATCTCCTATGCCAATATATACTAATCCAACCTCTCCACCATCTCCAGCATCTGGTCCTGCATAACCTGTTATAGATATTCTGTAATCTGCATCATATTTTGTCGCTAAACCAATAAGCATTTCTTCACAAACCTCTGAGCTAACAGCAGAGAATTTATCTAAAGTATCTTTCTTTACATATAATTCTTTTATTTTTGAATTTTCAGTATAAGTCACGCCACCATATATTAATACATTTGAGGCACCAGGGATATTTGTAATCCTATTGGCAATTAATCCTCCAGTGATGGATTCTGCCAATGTTAGTGTTTTTCTCTTATTTATTAAGATTTTTACGATTTCTGATTCAACTGTATTTAAATTTTCATAAAATATTTCATCTTTAAATTTTTCTTTTAAGAGATTTATAATTTCAAATGCATAAATCTCGTCATTTTTATTATACTCTATACTAATATCTATTATACCATTATTTACATAAGTATTTATTTCTAAAATATCCCTATTATAATCAATTTTTCTTATTTCAGTCTCTATTAAAGACTCGCCTTTGCCAAATAGATTTAAAGTATAATTTGATAATTGATTGCTATTATAAAGCTTTAGATATTTCTTTAACATGGGTAGCATTTCTGTTGGTGGTCCTGGCAAGACCAGTATATCAAATCCATTATGCTCTACTGAATAACCCGAGGCAGTCCCATTGTTATTAATAATTATTTTGTAACCTTTAGGAAAATATGCTTGTTTTAGATTGTTTTTTGGCATTTTTCTATTTAAAGACAAATAATAATCTTTTATTCTTTGTAATTCATTAGTATCTAAGATTAACTCGGCTCCTATTGCCTTAGAGACGATTTCAGTCGTTATATCATCTTCCGTTGGTCCCAAACCTCCAGTGATAATTATTAAATTCCCATCAAAATTATCGAAAACACTCTTGAGTTCAGAGTATAAGAGTAAGCGATCGTCCCTAATACTAATTTGTTTATCGATCTCAAAGCCATATTTTCTAAGTTCTTTTGATATTTCTATAAGATTTGTATTTACTGTTCTACCATTTAGTAATTCAGATCCGATATTGATAATATTTGCAATCATTAAAACTCATCTCCAAATACATCTTTATTTTTATATATATAATCGTATCCAGAAACAATTGTCATCAATAAAGCTAAGTATAAGACAATATTGAATACGAGGGCATAAAATCTTATCTGATACTTACCAAAAAAAGAAATTATAATTATTGCCATTTGACTCACAGTTTTGAATTTTCCAAGTTGACTTGCAGCTATTGTAACTCCTTTTGAAACGGCAATAGTCCTAAAACCTGTTATAATCAATTCCCTAGCTAAAATTGTTATTACAATCCACGCTGGTATTACAGAATTTGAGGCTAAAAGTACGAAAGCCGCCATTGTAAGGAGCTTATCGGCAAGAGGATCGATAAATTTGCCAAAGTCTGTGACTAAATTTCTACTTCTAGCAATATATCCATCCAAAAAGTCAGTAAAAGATGCTAGACAAAATATTACTAATGGAATTATTGGATTTGTATAAAAACTCATATAAAAACTTAGTACAAAAATGGGTGTCAATAATATTCTAAAAATTGTTATTTTATTTGCTAAATTCATCGTAAATTTCTCCAATTAAATCATATTCAAGTGCGTCTGTTATTTTAACCTTTACAAATTCTCCAATTTGCAAGTTTTTTGTCACATTTTCGATATAACATACACCATCTATTTCAGGTGCGTCTTGATAAGTTCTTCCAACATAAGTATTTCCTATCTTTTCCTCGATTAAAACATCTAAAACTCTATTAATTTTTGAATTCATTTTTTCTTCTGAAATCTTTGCTTGAAGAGTCATTATTTTATTATACCTTGAACTCTTTACATCTTCTTCTATTTGGCTCACCATATTAAAAGCCGGAGTATTTTCTTCTCTAGAATATTTAAAAACCCCTAATCTATCAAATTTATTTCTTTCAATAAAATGATATAGTTTTTGAAACTCCTCTTCAGTTTCCCCAGGAAAGCCTACAATAAATGTAGTTCTTATTGCCATATCGGGTATTTCTTTTTTTAATTTATCAATTAGATTTTGAATATCTTCGCTTTTTAATTTTCTATTCATTCTTTGAAGTACTGAATCGGCAAAATGTTGCAATGGGAGATCGACATAATTCAAAAGTTTGTCATTATTTTTAAATTCATCAATTAAGTCTTGTTCAAAATTATCTGGATATAAATACATTATTCTAATCCATTTTAAATCTTCAATACGACTGATTTCAGAAATAAGGGTAGACAAAGCACTTCTTCCATATAAATCAATACCGTAATCTGTGGTATTTTGAGCAATGAGAATAATTTCTCTAGCTCCTTTTGACACTAGGTATTTTATTTCAGCGTAAATATCTTCTATCTTTCGACTTCTATTTTTACCTCTAAGTTTTGGAATAATACAATAAGAGCAAAAATTATTGCAACCTTCACTTATTTTTACATATTCTGTTGTTTTTACTTCTTTTCTATAGATATTTTCAGGATATATATTGTTAATATTATCAGTATCTACATATCTCTCCCCATTGTATATAGCTTCGATTGCATCATTTATTTTATCGATATTTCCCGTTCCTATGATAGCATCAACTTCTGGCACTTCTTCATAAAATTGCCTAGAATAGCGCTGTGCCAAGCAGCCAGTCATTATGATTTTTTCGCAATTTCCAATTGCTTTATACTGTATAACTTCCATAATTGTATCTATGGATTCTTCTTTTGCATCCCCAATAAAGCCGCAAGTGTTTACTACAATTATTTCTGCTTTTAATATATCATCTGTTAAATCTAAACTTGCATTTGTCACAAAAGATTGCATTAAATAAGTATCGATAGTATTTTTAGAGCAACCTAAAGTAACAAAAGTAATTTTTTTATTGTTCATTATTTTCCGCCATATTTAAATATTCTTGATACGAAATTAAAACTTTTCTGGGTTTAGAACCTTCATAAGGCCCAATAATGCCCATCTCTTCCATAGAGTCAATAATTCTTGCTGCTCTCGAGTATCCAATTCTCAATTTGCGTTGCAAATAAGATATAGAAGCCTGCTCATCAGTCAGAATGATTTTAATAGCTTCTTCCATTAGTGGCTCCGAATCATCGACTTCAATTTTTTCAGTATATTCAATAGCTTTTACTATATCATCACTATAGTCATGTTCCGTTTTAGATTTCACGAAATTGACAACTTTATCAACTTCTTTATCGGATACAAATGCGCCCTGCGCTCTCATAGGCTTGGAATACGAAGATGGATAATATAGCATATCACCCTTACCAAGCAACTTTTCAGCGCCCGACATATCGAGTATTGTCCTAGAATCGATTTGAGAGCTTACGGAAAAACTTATTCTGGAAGGTATATTGGCTTTAATAACGCCTGTTATTACATCGACAGATGGTCTTTGCGTGGCAATAATTAAATGCATTCCTGCAGCTCGGGCCATTTGAGCAAGTCTAGTTATATAATCTTCAACCTCATTGGAAGCTACCATCATTAAATCTGAAAGCTCATCGATAATGATTACGATTTTAGGAAGTTTCTCTGCATCTGGACTCTCTACTGCATTATAAGACTTTATATCTCTAACCGAATTCTTAGCAAAAATTTTGTAACGCCTTTCCATCTCATCTACTGCCCAAGCCAAAGCAGATGCAGCTTTTTTAGGATTGGTTACAACAGGAATCAAAAGATGAGGGATTTCGTTATAATTACTAAGTTCAACAACTTTAGGATCTATAAGAATCATCTTTACATCTTTTGGAGAGCTCTTATATAAAATACTTAAAATAATAGTATTAATGCAAACTGATTTACCAGAACCTGTAGCTCCAGCAATCAATAAATGAGGCATTTCTTCGATTGCAGATATTAAAAGCTCACCAGTTACATTTTTTCCTAATGGAAGTGGAATATCATATGGTAAATTTTTAAATTGCTCTGAATCTATAATTTCTCGTAAAAATACTGGTGATTTCTTACTATTTGGTATTTCTATTCCCACAGCAGTCTTGCCAGGAATAGGAGCTAGAATTCTTATATCTTGAGTTGCTAAGCTAAAAGCAAGATTATCTTGTAAACTGACAATCTTATTTAATCTAACGCCAGGTTCAGGAATTAATTCATAACAAGTTACTGTAGGACCAGTATTTACTTTTGTAACTTTGGCATCAATATTAAAGTTGCGCATGGTCTCTTCTATAATTCTACTATTTTTTAATATAGCATCTTTGTCATGCTTATATACTTCATTATTTTTGTTTAAAAAATTAATATTTGGAAATTCATAATGTGCTTCTAAACCCTTAAAATCATCTGATTTAGGTATAATTATAGAATCACTGCTATTTGCAGCTGTATTTGGATTCTTTTTATTTTTCTTATCCTGATTTAGATCTTTTTTATCCAATTCCTTTCTACTAGAGTCTATAATAATAGGTTCACTAAAAGAATTTGCTGTATCGATTTGAATACTTTTTTCAGTAGATAGTTTTTCAGTATCATCCTTTAAACTTTTAGCTTCAATATCTTGTTTTATATTAGAAAACTTCTCTACTAAAAAGATCTTTAAATCTTTTAAAACTTCAAATGTATTTATTCCTATCTGTTTATAATCGAGATCAAATAGCAAAATGATAAAAAACAATGTAAAAAATACGGTAAAAATTGTACTTCCTACCTTGCCCAAAAATTTATATAAAAAGCTATTTAAAAAAGCTCCAATTAGACCTCCGTTTACGCCCATTAGTAAATTATTTACGCCAAATACAAATCGGTTTTTAAAAATACCAGGATTTGCAGATCGCAAATCGAAAAATATAGCTATCGTAAATAATAATAAAGTTGCAGAAAGTATTATTGTAAAATCACGATTAGACTTCCTGTGAACATAAGACATTATACTTACAGTTATTAACAATAAGGGAATTAAATACCGTACAGAACCAAAAAGATAATAGAGTAGCGAATCTATAAATCTTCCGAAAATCCCCATATGGAATTTTAAAAGTGATAATAAAAATAGGATAGAAAGTAAAACTAAGCTTACTCTCATAATTCCAGACAAACTAAATTTTTTTATAGTTTTTTTGTTTTTGGTCTTACGTTTTGCTCTACGATTGCTACTCAATACTATTACTCCTTTATACCGCTATGTCCAAAACCACCATCTGCGCGTTTTGTAGACATAAGTTGATCAACTTCTTCTAATTCTATATTTTCTATTTTAGTCATAATCATTTGGGCTATTCTATCACCATTATTTATATTAAAAACTTTATCTCCAAAATTAATTAAGATAATTCCAAGTTCGCCACGGTAATCGCTATCTATGGTACCTATGCCGTTGACAAGTCCAATTCCGTTTTTTAAAGCTAAGCCGCTTCTAGCCCTAATTTGTATTTCATATCCGCTTGGTATTTCTAAATACAAACCTGTTGGAATAAGTTTAATTTCACCAGGATGTAAAGCTATTTGTCCATCTAAAAATGCTCTAATATCCATGCCAGATGCACCTTTTGTTTTATATTCTGGTAATGGATTGTTACTTTTATTAATTATTTTTATTTTCATATTTTGCACCTCTCATTATATTTTATCAGATTATTAAAATAAATAAAGCAATTTCAAATATGAACAAATGTTTCAATTAATATTATACATCAAACTAAATATAAAATCCATAGCTTAAAATAATTATAAAATAAATTAATGTCTCCTAAAAACGATGAAATCTCCAATAATTTATATTGCAGTTATATTGATATTGTGGTAAAATATGTAAATGGTAATGACATGAATAAAGAGGAGGTGTTTTCCAATGTCTAAATTATGCTTCTACTGTGGAAAACATAAACTTTTTGGAAATAAAGTATCTTTCTCACATAGAACCAGCAGAAGAACATGGTCTCCAAATTTAAGACGTGTTAAAGCTGTTGTAGACGGTACTACCAAAAGGGTATATGTATGCACAAAATGTTTGAAATCCGGAAAGGTTCAAAGAGCAATTTAGCTAAATAAAAAAGGGACAGATGTCCCTATTTTATTTTTGCAATTTTTCAACTAAAATCTCATTTACTTTAGCAGGATTTGCCTTCCCTCTAGATTTTTTCATTATTTGGCCCATTAGATAACCCAAGGCTCTGTCTTTACCATTTTTATAATCTATTACAGATTGCTCATTTTCTTTTAACACATCATCGATAAGCTTTAAAACGAAACTATCATCATTTATCTGGATTAAATTGTTCTCCTCTATATATGATTTAGGCTCAATGCCTTCCTCATACATCTTTCTAAACACTTTTTTCGCGGTATTATTATTAATTTTTTCTTCAGACAAGAGTTTCAAAAGATTAGCAAAATCTTCTAGACTAAATTTTAAATTATTTATATCATCTTCGTCATCATTAATTCGCCTTAAAAGTTCGTTAATGATCCAATTAGAAACTAAATTACTATTATCAAACAATTTGCAGAGTTTTTCAAAATATTGATTCAAATCATCGTCGTATGCAAAGATCTTACTCTCATATTCTGAAATTTTATATTCTCTTTGAAGTCTTATTATTCTTTCATCTAAAGATTCTGGCATATCAGATCTAATTTTATCAATATAGGCTTTGTCGAGTATTAAATCTGGTAAATCCCCTTCAGGTGCAAATCTATAATCTTCGGCTGTGTACTTTACCCTCATAAGAATGGTTTCACCTTTGGCATCGTCCCATCTTCTAGTAGTTTTTAGTTCTTCTTCACCATTTTCTAGCATAAGACTTTGTCTTTTTTCCTCAAATTCAATCGCTTTTTCAACAGCGCGAAAAGAGTTTAAATTTTTAATTTCAGTTATGGCCGATTTTTTCTTTCCGTCCTTTGAAACAATATTTACATTGACATCACATCTCATTGACCCTTCTTCCATTTTACAGTCTGAAACGCCAATATGCAAAAGTGTCTGTCTTAATTTTTCTAAAAACATACGCGCTTCAAAACCGGAATTTATATCAGGATTTGTAACTATCTCTATAAGCGGTACTCCACATCTATTGTAGTCCATCAAAGTAGTTTCTTCATTTTTATGATTCGATTTTCCAGTATCCTCTTCCAAATGTATTCTTTGTAAGCTTATTGACTTTTTATTGTTATCCTTATCTTCAATGATAATATATCCTTTTTTACAGATAGGGTGGAAATTTTGAGTAATCTGATAGCCTTTTGTCAAATCGGGATAGAAGTAATTTTTCCTATCGAAAGAGGATTTGGGCTGTATATCGCAATTTAAACTAAGTCCTGTTTTGACAGCATATTCTACCGCTTTTTCGTTTAAATATGGCAATGCGCCTGGCAAACCTAAGCATATAGGACAAACATTTTTATTCGGCTCACTACCGTAGTCATTTTTACAATGGCAAAATGCCTTTGACTTTGTTTGGAGTTGTACGTGAATTTCAAGCCCTACAATTGTTTTATATTCCATTATTAATCACCCTTTCAAATCCAAGCGCTGCTTTTAGCATATATTCATCATTGAATCTATCACATATGAATTGTATTCCTGTAGATAGATTTGAAGACTTGGCAAACGGAACTGTAATAGCTCCACAGCCTGCCAAATTGACAGGAGTCGTAAATAAATCGGCATTATATATATCTGTAGCTTTTAAATTTTCGTTAAGTTTGAAGGGCATTACAGGCGTTGTCGGCATCAATATAATATCATTATTATCAAAAACATTTTTGAAATCATTTATTATGAGAGTACGCACCTTCATGGCCTTTTCATAATAGTCTTTTGCATTGTCTATACTTAAAATATAAGTCCCTATCATAATTCGTTTTTTAACCTCATTACCCAGACCTTCAGAGCGCGATTTTATATAAAGCTGATTTATATCATCGTAATCTTTTGCTCTATTACCAAATATAATACCATCGAATCGGCTCATATTTGAAGATATCTCTGCATTTGCAACTAGATGATAAGTTTCAATTGAATGTTCTAAATTTGGCATATCTACAATTTCAACCTTTGCTCCATATTCTTCGAGTATTTTAATGGAGTTTTGATAATTATTCTTTATTTCTGAGTCAAAATCGATATTTAAGATCTGTTTGGGCACAGCAATTCTCATGTCTTTTAAATATTCTTCGCTATGTGAAAAATTGTAATTTTCATGATAGGCCTTATTTCCAACACAAGTTGAGTCTAAATAATCTCTATTTGTAATTTCTTTCATAAGAAGTAAAACATCTTTGATATCTTTTCCCATAACACCGACTTGATCTAATGTATTTGCCATCGAAGAGATTCCATATCTTGAGATGCTACCATATGAAGGTTTTATGCCAACAAGGCCACAAAATGAAGCTGGCTGCCTTACTGAACCACCAGTATCTGTTCCTATAGCAAAACTAGAAAGCTCTCCAGCAACTGCAGCTGCACTACCGCCTGATGAGCCGCCAGCAACTAGCGATTTATTTAAAGGATTTAAAACAGGACCAAAATAAGATGTCTTATTAGTTCCACCCATTGCAAATTCGTCCATATTAGATTTTCCTAAGACGATGCAATCTGCAGATTTTAACTGTTCATAAACTGAAGAGTTAAATGGCGCTATATAATCTTTCATAAAGCCAGAAGCACAAGTCATAGGTTCGTCTTTGATAGAAATATTGTCTTTTAAAGCTAGACATAGTCCTGCTATTTTACTCAAATTTTCACCTTTAGCTCTTTTTTCATCGATAGCTTTGGCTTCTGTTATTGCTTTTTCTTTTCGAAGACTAATAAAAGCATTCAAATCTTTATTAATTTCTATATTCTCATAATACTTTTTTACAAGTTCATATGCGCTTATATCTTTTTGTTCTAATAACTGAGCTTGTTCCCAAGCTTTTAGTTTTAATATATTATTCATCTATTCACCTATCAATCTACAAATCTAACAACTTTAAAATAATCGTACTCGCTTTCGGGAGCATTTTTAAATGTTTCTTCTTTTGTGAGTCCATCCTTTATTGAATCATCTGCTAAAACAGTCGAAACATCTATAACTTTATTTGATGGTTCTATATTGGCTGTATCGATATTTTTAATTTTAGAGACCAATTCAAATGTATCTAGAAAATCATCTTTAAATTTGAGAAGTTTTTCCTCCTCAAAGTTTAAATAACAAATTTCAGCTATATGTTTAATTTTTTCTATATCCATGCTACACCTCTTTAATAATATTTAATACTTCACTTTTATCAAGCACTTTTATACCCAATTCTTTAGCTCTATCATATTTAGAGCCTGGAGCGTCACCCACAAATACCATATCAGTATTTTTGCTAACTGATGAACTTACTTTGCCCCCATGATTTTCAATTATATCTTTAAGATCTTTGCGTGTAAAGTCATCAAAGGAACCAGTTATAACTATTGTTTTTTCTGAAAAGATATTATCTTCATTAGATACTATTTCTGATTCTCTTGGTTTAACTCCTAATTCAAATAAATTATACAAACTTTCTCTTATCTTAGAATCGTTTATAAACTCAATTATCAAATCTGCTGTCTTATCTCCAATATCTGGTATATTTACTAGCTCATCTTTATTTGCATTGAGAAAATTTTCTATATTTTTGTAAAATTGCGCTAAATCATGAGCCGTTCTTTCGCCTACATTGAGTATTCCTAAAGCGTAGATAAAATTTGCCAAAGATACATCTTTACTGTTGTTTATTGCATTTATCAAATTAGATGATCTCTTCTCTTTGAAGCCATCGAGAGTTAATAGCTCATCTTTTGTCAATTTATATATTTTGTCAGTGCTATTTATACCTAATTCGTCATGTAGCTTTGTAATTGTTTTTTCGCTTAAACCTTCAATATTCATGGCATCTCGAGATGCAAAATGTGTCAATCTAGCTATAATCTGTGGATCGCATGAAAGAGTGTTTGGACAAAAATAATGTACTCCATCACGATATAATTCACTTCCACAAGAAGGGCAATACTTTGGCATTTTTATTTCATAAGTTTCTTCATCAGTTGGTAATACTCCCATTATTTCAGGTATTACGTCATTTGAACGTCTCAATAAAACATTTGAGTTTAATCTCAAGTTCTTTCTGTTAATATCGTCAATATTATTCAATGTTGCACGTGAGACGGTTACACCACCGATATCAACAGGTTTTAAAATTGCGCTTGGGGTCACCTTTGCTGTCCGTCCAACGTTCCAGTGCACTTTTAATAATTTCGTACTGACTTCTTCAGCTTCATATTTAAAAGCCATCGCCCATCTAGGAAATTTATTCGTAAATCCAAGTTTTTCCCTTAAAGCATATGAATTTACCTTTATAACAGCTCCATCAATTAAAAAATCTATATTATTTCTTTGTTTTTCAATTTCTAAAACATATTCATACGCTTCATCGATATTTTTTGCGTGATAATAGACTTCATTTACTTTGAATCTATTTTCTATTAAAAATTCTTTCATTTCAGTATCTGTGAGAAAATTTTTATCTTCAATATATCCTACATTGTAAAAGTAACAATCTATCCCTCTTTCAGAAACTTTTTCTGGATCTAAATTTCTAAGCGCTCCAGCCGCCGCATTTCTTGCATTTTTTAAAGGCGTATCATGGCTTTGATTATATTTTTTAAAGACAGATAGAGGCATAATACCCTCACCTTGAATTTCTATTCGTTCTTTAAAATCTATATTTAAAGGCAGAGAATTAATTCTTAAGACTTGCTCTGTTATATCTTCGCCAATAGTGCCATTACCTCTAGTAGCGGCAACAAGAATATATCCATCATCATATGTCACATTTATAGTTAGACCATCAAATTTCATTTCGACTACATATTCCAAATCTTGATATTCTTTTTTATTCAATAATCTTTTAATTCTATTGTCCCAATCTTTTAATTCTTCAAAAGATTTACATTTATCGAGACTATATAGTGGTGCAATATGATTATGCTTTTTGAATTCAGTTAATATATCGCCACCGACTCTTAGCGTTGGAGAATCAGGCAATACTTGTTGTAATTCATTTTCCATATCTAAGAGTCGATTATATTCTTTATCATACTCTGCATCAGTTACTACTGGATTATCTAATGTATAGTAATGATAGTTCCAATTATTTAACTTATCAACTAGTTCTTGCATTTTTTTAATTTTATCCATTTATTCCACCTTATCTAATATTGCATAATTGAGTGAAAGTGTTTTTAATCCAAACTCATCAAAGAATATAGTTACTCTATCGTCGCCATCTACTATATCTTTCTTAGTTATAATACCTAATCCAAACTTTTTATGAGAAACTTTATCTCCAATATTTAAATCGTTTATTTGTTTTCTCTCTGGTGTCTTTCTATTTATACTAGTGTTAAAACCATGGCCTACGAATCTCTTATCTTTAGTAAAGCTTGCAATAGGCACAGTTTTTATATCGTCAGTTTCTATAAAATCAATAATTTCATCTATAAATCGAGATTCAATTGAGGCTTTTATATCTCCATAAATCTGGCGTCTTTTTGCCGATGATATGAATAATCTTTTTTTTGCTCTAGTTATTGCCACATAAAAAAGTCTTCTCTCTTCTTCTAGCTCATCAGGATTCTCAATGGCTGATGATATCGGAAAAAGTCCATCTTCCATGCCACAGATAAATACATTATTATATTCAGTTCCTTTAGCAGTATGGACAGTCATTAGAGATATTGCATTTTCCTTTTCTTCAGTTCTCTCATTATCACTCATCAAGGAAATTTCAGCCAACAAATCTACAAGAGTAGCCTCCTCGCCGTATTTTTGAGTGAATTCATATAGCATATTTCTAAATTCTTCTATATTATCTAGTCTGCTTTCCGATTCTGGGGTTCCAGATTGGAACTGTTTTAAAAATTCAGTTTGATCTAATATATAATCAAATAGTTCTAAAATTCCAATCGTTTCTGATTTATATTTTAAGTTTTCTAAAAATTTATAAAATCTCATCAGTTTAGTCGTCATTCCAGCATTAAAAAGACCAGATTTTTCGGCCATAGCTAAACTTTTATATAATGAATTGTCTGTATCATTTGCCAATTCTTCAATTCGTGACAATGTGACATTTCCGATTCCCCTTTTGGGCACATTAATTATTCTTCTAAAAGAGACATCGTCATTTGGATTTGCCGCTATATTGAGATAAGCTATCAAATCTTTAATTTCTGCTCTGTCATAAAATTTCAGACCGCCAATTATTTTATAATTTATAGAATTATATATCAATGCTTCTTCCAATGCTCGAGATTGAGCATTAGTCCTATAAAGAATGGCTATTTCTTCTTCAGCTTCTCCTTCATCTATTAATGACTTTATATTTTGTGCAATATTTAAAGCTTCATCATCTGAGTAATTGAAGCTCGAATATCTGATGTTTTCCCCTTTTTGATTGTCAGTCCAGAGATTTTTAGATTTTCTTTTTACATTATTTTTAATAAGTGCATTTGCGCAGTTTAAAATATTTTGAGTAGATCTATAATTTTGTTCGAGTAAAATAATTTGTGCATCTTTAAAATCTCTTTCAAAGTTCAAAATATTTTCAATATCAGCCCCGCGCCATCTATATATCGACTGATCTGCGTCGCCGACTACCGTTATATTATTATCTGAACTGGCAAATAATTTAATTAAACTGTATTGAATTTGATTAGTATCTTGATACTCATCGACAAAAATATATTTAAATCTCTTTTGATAATAGAGTCTTATATCTTTTTCAGACTTTATCAGCTCAATAGTCTTTATCAAAAGATCATCAAAGTCTAATGCGTCAAATTGAGTTTTTTTAGATTCATATAATTCAAATATTTTCAAAAAATTCTTTTCAGATTCAGAATAAGCCATTTTTTTCAAATCTTTTATATCCTCATCAGTATTTTTTAAAAATGATATACGCGATTGTATGGAATTGGCCTTATACATATTTGAATCTAAATTCAAATCTTTAATTATAGATTTAATCAAAGCTCTTTGATCAGAGACATCATAAATTGTAAAATTTCTGTTAATACCAATTCTATCGCTATATGCTCTAAGGATTCTAACGCAAATAGAATGAAAAGTTCCAACCCATAGATTGCTATTATAACCAACTAAATTATAGATTCTCTCCTTCATTTCATTTGCAGCTTTGTTAGTAAAGGTGATCGCTAAAATTTGCTCAGGTATCGCCAGTTTACTATCAAGAATATATGCGATTTTTCTTGTCAAAACTCGAGTTTTACCGCTTCCGGCGCCCGCTAAAATTAAATACGAGCCTTCTGTATTTGTTACAGCTTCTAGCTGTTTGTCATTTAATTTTTTTAAAATAGTCATATTTACCTCTTAGAATATAATATATATATTCTATCATAAAATCATAAGCAAATTCAAAAACTGTATCGCTAAATACGATACAGTTTTAAAATTAAATCTCTAATGCAATTTCCATCATCTTTGTGAAGCTATTTTGTCTTTCCAAGGCAGTTGTTTCTTCTTTTGTTACTAAT
Organism: Tissierellia bacterium; assembly: GCA_030537765.1. Taxonomy (GTDB): domain Bacteria; phylum Bacillota; class Clostridia; order Tissierellales; family Peptoniphilaceae; genus JAUNVH01. The sequence goes on from JAUNVH010000001.1 coordinate 61,857, forward strand.
GAATCAGAAACTGTTAGAATTGTCAAAGCATTTGCTCCTGCCTTTGCTGCATTTAAATATAGACCATAGGCTTCCATTTCAACTGCTAATACTCCTAATGATGCCCACTTTTTCCAATCTTTTGGCATATCGTTATAAAATATATCAGAACTAAAAATATTACCAACGTGGACTGGTATGTTTTTTTCATCTGCTACTTGTTTAGCTCGCGATAATAGATCAAAAGACGCGATAGCAGAAATAGTACCATTTAGTTCGAATTGAGAAGCATAGTTTGAATTGGTAGAAGCTCCCATGCCCAATATAATATCATAGAGTTTTAGTTTTTCGCTATAAGCGCCACAAGAGCCGACTCTTATTAAGTTTTTTACTCCAAAAAAGTTTATCAATTCATAACTATATATGCCTATTGAAGGAATTCCCATTCCTGTACCCATTACGGAGATTTCCTTGCCTTTATACTCTCCTGTATAACCAAATGCATTTCTTACAGAATTAAACTGTTTAACGTTTTCTAAATATGTGTCAGCTATAAATTTTGCTCTCAAAGGATCTCCTGGCAATAATATAGTTTCAGCAATATCACCTTTGTTTGCACCAATATGTGGTGTAGCCATTAAAACACTTCCTTTCAATTAATTTATATTCTATATTGATTATATCATATATTTAATCATATATTTGTTAAAACACAGAAATTATCTATCTCTTCTTAGTCTTATAGTTTCAAATATCATCATTGTTATTAGATGAAAACATGAGAATAAAAGAATCAATCTTATATTATTTGTGTTTATATTTGCAATACTTAGATTATATAATTTAATTGGATTCTTTATTATATCCCAAGTATTAAATCTCATAAACCTTCCGATAAATATCGCTATTCCTGTAAGTATACTTAGTAATATCAAGCTAAGATATCTGATATACTGCTTATTTTTTGTTTTGAAATTTTTAAAGATAATATCGAATGATAAATATGAATAAGCAGAACCTAAAACAAAAGATAAACATGTTATTACAAGGATTAGCCATATGTGAAAGTCCATATTATATTTCACAATATTATCTGAGAAAGAATAAAAATTTAGATTCGTAAGATGAATAAAATCAGTAAATATATAGATCGCATTGGGATAAAAGAAAAGCCATAAAATTGCTAAAATAAACTTTAATAGACTATTAGTATTCTTATAAGATATTCCCATTGCACAGACAAATGGAATTATAGCCAAAGCCAAATTCCAAACGAGATAGAGATATTTGATTTCAAAGATAAGAATAAATAATGTGATTATTGAAAATATTATCAATAAATTTAAAAAAGCTCCTTTATTGTTCATTGTTCACCTCTTTGATATTATAACATAAATATATTGGTTTATATAAAAGACTTAATCGTCAAATACATTAGCCAATTAAGTCTTTTATAATACTATACTCTTTTGTAAGTTTTTCGACATTCATTCTGGCATTAGCTGGACTAGTTGAAGGCAGTTTAATAGCTTCAATTTTGGTCTTACTGTAGAGATATTTATTATAGAGTTCATAAGCTTTATTCCCAGTAGTGACAATATATTTGATATTCGTTTTATTAATTAATGATACTATATCATTAGGAATTACATTCCTTATAGATGAATCTTTAGATCCAGAAATATCACATTCTCTAATAACATCCCATATAGCAATATTATATTTATATAAAATTTTTATTCGTGAACCATTGTCCTTTGGTATCTCGATATTTAAAATATTTCCTAAAACTTTCCAAAACCTATTTTGAGGATGAGTGTAATAAAAATTTATTTCACGAGATTTAGGAGAAGGAAAAGTACCTAATATCAAAAGTTTCGATTTTTTATCATAGATAGGATCTAATTTATGCTTCAATCGTTCCATATTTTTCAATCAACCTTCTTGCCACATGAACTCCACTTGCCGAAGCTTGGCTTAATGAATGAGTAACGCCACTACCATCACCGATTGCATATAGGTTTTCTATTCTCGTTTGTAAATTTTCGTCAACTTCGATTTTCGAATTATAAAATTTAACTTCCACTCCATAAAGCAAGGTGTCATTATTTGCAGTGCCAGGTGCAATTTTATCTAAGGCGTATATCATTTCAATTATTGAATCTAATTGCCTTTTAGGTATGACTAAAGACAAATCTCCCGGTGTTGCCTTTAAAGTTGGTCTTGTAAAACATTTCTCCATTCGCCTCTCACTCGACCTTCTCCCCTTTACTAAGTCGCCAAATCGCTGCAATAATACTCCACCACCCAGCATATTTGATAGTCTGGCTATAGACTCACCGTAATCATTACTGTCCTTGAAAGGTTCAGTGAATCTGTTGCTTACAAGCAATGCAAAATTCGTATTTTCAGTTTGTAATTCTTTATTCGAATAAGCATGTCCATTTACAGTAATAATTCCATTAGTATTTTCAGCAACGACATGCCCATAGGGATTCATGCAAAACGTTCTAACTAAATCATTATATTTAGAAGTCAGATATACAATTTTACTTTCGTAAACTTCATCTGTTATATGTTTAAAAATTTCTGCAGGCAATTCTACTCTTACTCCAATATCTACTTGATTAGAATATGTCTTTATATCAAAATTTTTACAAATATCTGCTAACCAACGCGAACCGCTTCTGCCCGTTGCTAAAACTAAATCATTTGATGTGAATATGCCTTTGTTAGTCTTTACAATGAATTCATCATTCTTCTTTTCAATTTCTCTAGCTTCTGTATTGAAAATCATATCTATTTTATCTTTAGTATAATTATAAATATGTTTTAAAATCCTTATATTTCTATCTGTTCCAAAGTGTCTAACCTTTGCATCTAATAGATGTAGATCATGTCTCAACGCAGTAGTTTTTAAATCAGAATTGGTTGTGGAATATAAAGGCGCTGTATGTCCGTCGTATTCGCATAAAACAGAGTCTACATATTCCATCAATGAAATTGCTTCTTTAGGACCTATATATTTGAATAGATCTCCTCCAAAATTATTAGTGATATTATATTTTCCATCAGATAAAGTGCCAGCTCCGCCATAGCCATTCATAATATCACAAGGATTACAACTTATGCATCTTTCTACTTTCTTTATATTAATTGGGCAGAGTCTTTCTTCTATGATTTTACCTTTATCAATAATTAATACATTTGCATCGATATTGTTTTTAGTAAACTCATTGGCGATAAAAACACCACTTGCGCCACAGCCAATTACAATTATGTCGTATTTTTTCATTATTATCTACCGTCTTTCAAAATAATCATTAATCATATTAATTCCATATTCCCATAACTTAACTGAAGATTTTTTTAATATTTCCAGGCGTTTATAAATATCTTCTTTTTCTATATTGTGTTCTGCCCAGCTCCCACCATTGTTAATATAATTTAGCACCATGGGTTGCAATCGATCTAAGCCATTTGCAAAAATTGAATCATTAGTTTCTTTATCTTCAAATTCATACCATAGTTTTTTAATCATATTAGAAGTTTCTAAGCTAGCCAATTCACAGAGTTTTTCACAAGCTTCTTCTTCTCTAATGCGTTGGTCTTTAATATTCTGTTTATCATATGCAAAGGTATCACCTGCATAGATTTCAATTAAATCGTGCACCAAAAGCATATTTATAACATTTGAAATATCGATTTCTATTTCGCAATATTTAGATAAAACTAATGCATACATACATATGTGCCAAGAATGTTCTGCATCATTTTCGTTATTATTATTTGATGTATTATGAGTCATTCTATAAGTGTTTTTCATCTTATCTATTTCAATTAAGAATTCAATATCTAAAATTAAATTTTTATTACGAGACAAATTATTCATATAATCACCTATAATTAGTATATAAAAATTTCTGTATATAAGCAATAAAAGAGCGAAAGATTAACGCTCGTCTTTCGCTCCGAAAACTTTTATCTGCCGTATATATGCACAATTGGAGGTTGTATAAAAATTTGGCAGATCTAGTAAATAAAAAAACCTATATCCGATGGACATAGGTAATCATTTTAATTGAAACCTGCATTTCCCACCGAAAGCTTGTTTGTATAATTGGTATCCTGGCTCAAGGCTGCCTACTTTCGCGTCTTCCCAATATAAATCAGTGACTTAAGCGATTTCGTTCCTATTACAGTAGCGGGGGCTGCACCGGAGTCTAACCGGTTTCCCAATGGTTTTTTATATTTACTAATTCCATTATACCAAATTTCGATGAATTATCAAGATAATTAGAAATTATTTTTTAGATTCCATTTCTTTTTCTCTATCTTTTATCAAAGCCTTATGAGATAAGCTAATTTTACCTTGATCGTCAATGCCTGTCACTTTAACTTCAATTCTGTCGCCGACTTTTAATACATCTTCAACCTTATTAATTCTCTTAGTAGAAATTTGTGAAATATGAAGCAGACCTTCAGTACCTTTAAAGAGTTCAACAAAAGCACCAAAGTTCATTATTTTAACTACTTTTGCATTATATACTTCCCCAACTTGTGCTTCTTTGGTAATTTCTTCTATCATTGCTATAGCTTTATCTGCACTTTTTTTATCTTCAGCGACAATAAATATTTTACCATCATCCTCAATATCGATTTTCACATCTGTTGTTTCGATGATTTTATTTATAGTCTTGCCTCCGCCGCCAATTACTTCGCCGATTTTTTCTGGTTTAATATTAATAATAAATATTAATGGTGCGTATTTGGAAAGTTCAGCTCTTGGTTCAGATATAGTATCAGTTATATTATCAAGGATTTGAAGTCTTGCAAGTCGAGCTTTCTCCAAAGCATCTTCTAAAACTCTCTTATCTATTCCATCGATTTTTATATCCATTTGAATAGCTGTTATTCCTTCTTTTGTTCCTGCGACTTTAAAATCCATATCACCTAAATGATCTTCTAATCCCTGAATATCAGTTAATATAGAAATATCATCATCTTCCTTAATTAAACCCATAGCAATGCCGGCAACTGGAGCTTTAATTGGTACTCCACCGTCCATCAATGCTAAAGTAGAACCACAGACACTCGCTTGAGATGATGAGCCATTTGAGCTTAAAACTTCAGACACGAGTCTAATTGTATATGGAAATTCTTCTTCAGAAGGAATTACAGGTAAAAGTGCTTTTTCTGCCAATGCTCCATGTCCAATTTCTCGTCTGCCTGGGCTTCTCATAGGCCTAGTATCACCTACCGAAAATGGTGGGAAATTATAATGGTGGATATATCTCTTAGAATCTTCCTCGCCTAAATCGTCGACAACTTGAACATCGCTTGATGAGCCTAGTGTTAAGAGGGTCAATACTTGAGTTTCTCCTCTAGTAAACATTCCTGAACCATGTGTTCTTGGAATTAGCCCTGCATTCGATGTCAATTGTCTAATTTCGTCAAATTTTCTACCATCAGGTCTGATTTTATCTTTTGTAATTAATCTTCTAAACTCTTCACCTATAATCGCATCGATAGAATCAGAAATAAAAGAAATTTCTTCAGGGTATTCTTCGTCTAGACTTTCATGTATTTTTGCTTTCGCTAAATCTAGAGCTTCATTTCTTTTTGTTTTATCGACGATGCGCATTGCATTGACCAAATCATCTTTTCCGATTGTTTCAACCTTTTTGACAATATCATCAGAAGGCAAATGTAGTTTTACCTCCATTTTCTCTTTGCCTATATCTTCTTGAATATCTTTTATAAATTTACATATTTCTTTAATACTGTCTTGAGCAAAAAGAATTCCTTCTAATACTTCTTTTTCATTTATAATATCTGCGCCAGCTTCCACCATCATAATAGCATTTTCAGTTCCAGAAACTACTAAATGCATTTTAGAATTTTCGCGTTGCTCGTTATTTGGATTTATAATATACTCTCCGTCAACTAAGCCTACTAAGACACTTGCAGTTGGGCCTGCAAATGGAATATCTGAAATTGAAAGTGCAATTGATGATCCAATCATTGCAATTATTTCTGGCGAACAATCAGGATCTACAGACAGTACTGATGCAATTATTTGAACGTCATTTCTGTATCCTTCTGGAAATAGTGGCCTTAAAGGCCTATCGATGAGACGCGAGTTTAATACGGCTTGTTCACTAGGTCTACCTTCTCTTTTTATAAATCCGCCAGGTATTTTTCCGACAGAATAAGATTTTTCGACATAGTCTACACTAAGTGGAAAAAAATCTATTCCGGCTCTAGGCTCTTTAGAAGCGGTGGCAGTCACTAAAATCATGGTATCTCCATATGTCAGTAAACAAGAGCCATTAGCTTGTCCAGCCATTTTTCCTATGTTCACATTTAAGTTCTTCCCCGCTAAATCAAAATTATAAACTTTCTCCATACATCCTCCTACAATTCATATATACAATAAAAGAGTGGGATATCCCCCACTCTTTAACCTCTGATTTTTAATCTTTCAATTAATGAACGATATCTTTCTATATCTTTGCGTTCTAGATAGCGCATTAGATTTCTTCTCTTACCAACCATTTTTAATAGACCTCTTCTTGAGTGATGGTCATTTTTATGAGTCTTTAAATGTTCGGTTAGTGAATTGATGCGATGTGTTAAAATCGCAATTTGCACTTCTGGTGAACCAGTATCTTCGTCATTAATTTTGTACTCTTCAATTAGAGCTGCTTTTTCTTCTTTACTTATCATTTTTCTTTCCTCCATAAAATTTAATTTATCCGATATCTCAGTAGTCGCTGAGGTACGATATACGAAGAAATCGGTATATTTATTATATCATAGATTGATTAGATTTAAAATCTTTTATTTGCTCCATGCTAAAAGATCTGTTTTCATTTGTTTTATCAAATCAATACTATTTTCAAATTTAATCATAGGTCTAATATAGTCTACGAAAAACAGATCTAAAATTTCACCATAAATAGTTTTATTAAAATTTAATATATGACTTTCTATTCTCAAATCAGATTCATTAAAAGTAAGATTTCTTCCAACACTCGTTACTGCATTATAAAGCTTGTTTTCATATAGCACATGTGTTTTATATACACCTTCTTTAGGTATTAAAAAATTATCTGATAGCTCTAAATTGGCCGTAGCAAAACCAAATTGCTTTCCAAAACCTTTTCCATGTACTACTTTTCCTCGAAGCATATATTCCCTACCTAACATCTGATTTGCAAAACTTAAATTGCCCTTTGAAATAAGTTCCCTGATTTTAGTAGACGATATCTTTAAATTATCAATTTTAATATCGTCAATAATCTTAACTTCTATTGCATTGTTTTTAGCAAATTTTTTCAAAAAATCAATATCGCCTCGTCTGTTTCTCCCAAATCTATAATCATTTCCAATTACAATATATTTAAGGCGCAATTTTTTGGTTAAAAGCTCTAAAAAATCTTTTGGCATCATCTGCATAATTTCATTATTAAAAGGAATAGTATAGATATTATTTATACCATAATTTTCAATTAAAGAGCATTTATATGAAAAAGGTGTCAATTCACGAAAAGTTTTATCATTCAATAAATTTGTGTGTTGATTAAATAATAAAACTGACGAAGAAATAAAGTTTGCTTTTGAAAATTCAATAGCTTCTTTAATCAAAGCTTGATGTGCTAAATGCAAGCCATCAAAATTACCAAGTGCAATCGTTGTGTCGTGTCCTGTTTCGTTTAAATCTAATAAATTTACAATCTGCATTTCAACCTCATATAAATAATTTGTCTATTTTTAGTAAATATCCTTTTTGCGATTTACCTTTTATACTCCCTATACCAATAAATAAATCTTTACAATAAACTCTGTACAGTTTATCATTATATTCCATATTATCATCAATTACGACAGTCATGCCATTAGTTATATGTTTGAAATAAGAATTTTCTAATTGGATTTCTTTATAACTTTTAAAAACATAATCTATATCAAACAATTTATCTAAGATAATATTATCACTTTTTAATTCATCAATTGTTATACAGTCTTCAATAGAAAAGCCTGAGTTATTTAAGCGCCTTAATTTAGTCATTGTGGCTATAGTATTTAAAGATTTAGCAATATCTCTTATTAAGCTGCGTATATACGTGCCTTTACCGCAATGAATTTTTAATAAAGCCGTTTGATCTTTTTCATTAAAATCTATAATTTTTATATCTAGTATATTAACCTTGGCGGCTTTTCTTTCTATAATTTGTCCTTCTCTTGCCAATTGATAGAGTCTTTTGCCATTATGCCTTTTTGCACTATACATTGGCGGAATTTGTTCAATTTCTCCTAAGAAATTTTTGATTGCGTCGTTAATTTGCGATACTTTTATGTGAGAATTTGACTTTGTAATAATTCTTCCCCAGATGTCTTCAGTGTCTGTAGCAATACCAAATTTCATTTCAGCCAAATAGACTTTATTTGAATCTTGCAAAAAAGATATGGCTTTTGTGGCCTTTCCAATACAAAGAACTAAAACTCCTGTTGCCATCGGATCTAAAGTTCCACTATGGCCAATTTTCTTTATTCCAAATTTTCTCATTGCTATATTTACAATATCGCGAGATGTAAAATCTTTTGGTTTATCTATCGGTAAAATTCCATGCATCTTTAGTTTCCTTATCAATTGATTTTAAAACTTTATCAATAACAAACTCTACATCGTGAGAATTTATATTGGCTCCTGCTGCTCTTATATGGCCGCCTCCTCCAAGTGTTTTTGCAATTAAAGAAGCATCTGCAAAAGTTTTTGTTCTAATGCTTAAATTATAACCCGAATCGGTTTCTTTTAATATTACACCAATTTCTACAGTCTCCAAATCGCGTAAAAACTGAACAATATTATCAGCTTCGGTATATTTAGCATTATAATTAGCATAATCAGCTTTCGTAACATAAGTGATGCAGACCTTATTATCGTAAAAAAATCGCATTCTATTTAGAGCTACGGTTATAAGTTTCAATTCAGACAACTTCATGCTTTCGTATAAATTGTTACGAATTTTATCTAAATCAATTCCCATATCTAACAATTTGGCTGCTACCCTAAAGGTAGAAGCATGCGTTGATGAATATCTAAAATTACCAGTATCTGTTGCAATTGCAATATAAATACATTCAGCGATTTCTTTGTTAATTGGCATTTGGGATTTTTCAAGCAGATTAAAGACCAATTCTCCTGTAGAAGAAGCATCATCTACTATATAATTTATATCACCAAACATCTCATTCGATTTGTGATGGTCTATGACTATAATCTTTTTTGCTATTTTTATAGCTTTACCGTCATCTTTTAGCCTTTTAACTTCCGAAGAATCTAGACAAAATAGTAAGTCTAAACTCTCCGGATAAATTGTACTTTGCTCATCTAGATAAGGCATAAACTTTAGATTATCTGGATAATTGTCGTCAGTGAAGAACATTGCCTTTTTACCCATAAGCTGTAAAGATTTATATAATGCAATCATGCTACCTAGATTGTCTCCATCTGGATTTTTATGAGAAATCAAACCTATGCTATCGGCATTATTTATTTCTATTATGATATTATTAAATATTTTATTCATCATTTTTTTCATTTACTTCATCGATTAATTTAAATAAATTCATCGATTCCTCAATTGATTCGTCTTGAATAATATTTAAATCAGGAATGATTCGCAAATCAATATTTTTAGATATTTGTCGTTTCAAAAATCCCTTTGCATTGTTCAGGCCTTCAATCGTATTAGCCTTTTCTTCTTCGTTACCCATAACAGAGATATAGATTTTGCAATAAGAACCGTCATTACTTAACTCTACATTTGTAACGCTTGTAAGATTTGCAATTCTAGGATCTTTTAGATCATTTAAGATTGAAGACGCTATAACTTTTTTTATCTCTTCTGATATTCTAGCTGTTCTTTTTCTATCCATTATATTCTTCCTCTTTCATAATATAGGCTTCCAATATATCTCCAACTTTTACATCATTAAAACTCTCTACTCCAATTCCTGCTTCATAACCTGCATTAATCTCACGCACATCATCTTTAAACCTACGCAAAGAAGATATAGCGCCATCGAATATAACATAATCATCTCTAAGAACTCTGATATTACTTTGTCTAGTTATCTTTCCATTTAAAACATATACACCAGCGATCACATTGCCACCAGGAATTTTGAATGTCTGACGTACTTCAGCACGACCAATCATTTCTTCGCTATATGTTGGAGCATGCATTCCCTTTACTGCTGCTTCTATATCATTTAATAAATCATAGATAATTCTATATGTTCTAACATCAATTTCTTCAGTCTTTGCAAGCTCTAAAGCATTATTATTAGGTCTAATATTAAATCCAATTACCAAAGCATTAGACGCCGATGCCAAAGTAATATCACTTTCTGATATACCACCAACTCCGTGATGTATAACATTGATTTTTACTTCATCAGTATTAAGTTTTTCTAGCGATTGGATAATAGCCTCAATTGTTCCTCTTACATCAGCTTTAAGAACAATGTTTAATTCTTTTAAATCGCCTTCTTTGATTCTTTCAAATAAATTGTCTAAGCTTACTTTTACATTGCTGCTTCTAAGTTGCATTTCTCTTTCGGCTAAGAAATTCTTTTCTGAAAATAATCTAGCTGTCTTTTCGTCTTTGAAGGCATATATAGGATCTCCAGCATTTGGCACTTCAGACATTCCTTGAATCTCTACAGGTACTGAAGGACCAGCTTTTTTTATCTTTCTATTTTTATCATCAATCATGGAACGAATCTTACCACTACTAGATCCAGAAGCTACAACATCTCCATCTTTGAGTGTACCTTTTTGAATTAAAACTGTAGCCAAAGGCCCCTTACCGATATCTAATTTAGCTTCAATAACAGTACCTATTGCCAATCTATTAGGATTTGCTTTTAATTCTCCCATATCAGAAACTAAAATTATCATATCTAATAAATCGTCAATACCTTGTTTACTTTTAGCGCTTACATCGACTGTGACTGTATCTCCGCCCCAATCTTCAGGGACTAGACCGTGTTCAACAAGCTCTTGCTTTACTCTTTCTGGATTTGCTTCTGGCTTATCTATTTTATTTATCGCCACAATTATTGGCACATTAGCAGCTTTCGCATGTGATATAGCTTCTATAGTCTGAGGCATAACTCCGTCATCAGCAGCAACTACTAATATTGCGATATCAGTGATTTGCGCACCTCTAGAGCGCATCATAGTAAATGCTTCATGGCCTGGAGTGTCCAAAAATGTTATTTTCTTATCTCTGACATTGACCATATATGCGCCTATATGTTGGGTTATACCCCCTGCTTCACCAGCAGTTACTCTAGATGATTTTATTGCATCTAAAAGTGAAGTCTTTCCATGGTCTACATGGCCCATAACAGTTACTACTGGAGGTCTTGGAAGTAAATCTTTTTCATCATCTGGCTTATCCAGATCAAACAAATCTTCGAGATCTTCTTCAACAGGTTCATTAATTACGACTTCTTTATCAAATTCGTCGGCAACTAATATCGCAACGTCTTTTTCAATCGACTCATTTTGATTTGCCATAATTCCAAGTCCTATTAATTTCATAATAACTTGGCTTACTGGCTCTTCAATAATATCGGCGAATTCTTTTACTGATATTGGAGCATAAATTTCATATTTACCCTCTTCTATAAGATTTGGATTCTGTTCTTTCTTTGGCTTTTTAACATGTTTGCCGATTGTTTTTTTGCTTAAGTCGCGAGTATATCGTGGCTTTTTCTCATCTTTTTTCATCTTGCTAATCTTTTCAGATTTCTTTTTTTGTTTTATATCCTTATCCATATCTTTTTGCTTAGATTTTTTAGACGCTTTACTCTTCTTAGTACTTTCAGAAGTTTTAATATCTTTTTCTTTTTTAGCTTTTTTCTTATTGCTTTTTTGTTTTTTCTCTTCCGCTATCTGCTTTTCTAATTTTTCTTTAGCGGCTCTTTCTTCAGCTTCTTTTAGTTTTCTAGATTCTTCTAATTCTTTTTCTCTAGCCCTTTGCTGCGCTTCTTTCTTTTCTCTTTCGATTCTCTCTTTTTCACGTCTTTCGTTTACAGTTTCAACAGGACTTTTCTTTCTAGGCGCAGGTTTCTTTTTAGTTTTCTTTGGCGCCGGTTTAAAGCTCTCTATAACTTTGTTGCAATCTTCTTCAGAGACCATAGACATTGGATTTTTTACCTCAATGTCTAATTCTCTCATTCTGTTTATAATATCTTTAGAACTAACTTTTAACTTCTTTGCAAGTTCGTGTACTCTCTTTTTCATTTAAACACCTCCACAAGGTGGTTACTATTCAGATTCTATGGCTTTTTTCAATTCAGATCTTAATTCTTCACTAATGGAAGTTTTTAAACTTCTCTCTAAACCTCTGTTTTTAAAACTTTTTTCTAAGCAATTTATATCGTCACAGATATAAGCTCCTCTCCCATTAGCTTTACCCGTTTTATCTAAAAACACTTCAGATTCTTTATTCTTTACAACACGAATTAAATCTCTTTTATTTTTAGTTTCGCCACAGCCCACACATATTCTAGTGGGAGTTTTCCTAATCTTCATTTTCGCACCATCCGCTTAAATTTCCATATCTTCAATAACATTTTCTTCGCTCATTTCGTTAAATGGTTCATCATTATGTTCGTCTTTTGGTTCTTCTAAGCTACTATCTAAAACTTCATCAGTATTATCTTCTTCAGATTCTTCTAGCATGCCAATTCGCTCCAAAAATGCAGTATTAACAACTTCTTCTTCAAATCCATTTTCTCTATTCATCATATTGTCTAAAATCTCTTGCTCTTCTTCACTTAAGTTTTCATAATATTCATCGAATTGAGATTCAGATTTTATATCTATTTTCCAATTAGTAAGTTTTGCAGCCAATCTAGCGTTTTGACCTTCTTTACCTATTGCCAATGAAAGCTGATAATCTGGCACTATAACTAATGCTGATTTTTCTTTTTCATCCACAATTACATCTATTACTTGCGAAGGACTTAAAGCATTTGCAATAAATTGACTGATTCTTTTATCCCAAACGATTATATCAATTTTTTCATTATAAAGAGAGTCTACAATTGCCTTAACTCTACTCCCTTTAAAACCTACACAAGCACCTAGTGGATCTACTTCAGGATCTTTTGAATAAACTGCTATTTTAGATCGAGAGCCTGCTTCTCTCGCAACAGAATATATTTCTACAATACCATCGTGTATTTCTGGAACTTCAATTTCAAAAAGTCTCTTTATAAGGCCAGGATGCGATCTTGAAAGTATAATCTGAGGTCCCTTAGTTGTTTTTTTAACTTCTAAAATATATAGTTTTAATCTATCACCTTGCTCATAATTCTCACCCTCTATTTGCTCTGAAGGAGGAAGTATTGCCTCAGTTTTTCCTAAGTCTATATAAACATTGTTTCTATTTATTCTTTGTATTTGTCCGGTTATCATTTCACATTCGCGATCTATATAATCTTGAAATATAACATCGCGCTCTGCATCTTTTATTCTCTGCACAACGACTTGCTTGGCAGTTTGAGCAGCAATTCTTCCAAATTTTGCAGGTCTGATCTGTTTTGTTACAATATCTCCAATTTCAAACTTACTGTCAATAATTTTGGCTTCTTCTTCAGTTATCTCTAATAGCTCATTTTCAACTTCATCTACTACTGTAAATTCTGCTAAAAGTGTAATTTTTCCTGTATCTCTATCGATATTGACTTTTACATTTTGTGAAGTCCCAAAATTCTTTTTATAGCTTGAAACTAAAGCTGACTCCAGTGCATCAAATATTGTATCTTTAGATATTCCTTTATCTTTTTCTATCTCAGTTAGTGCACTCATAAAGTCTGGATTCATTTTATCACCCCTAAAATTTAATTACTTGCCTCATTAAGGCAATTTTATTGCGAGGGATTATCTTTTTTTCACCCTCAATAGTAAATTCTATACTCTGTTTATCGTAAGAATTAATTTTTCCTTCGTAAAGTTTTTTGCCATCAATTGGCGCATAGAGTTTTATCTCTATATCATTATTCATATTTCTTCTTAAATCATCGTCTGATTTTATAGGTCTATCTAATCCCGGAGATGAAACTTCCAGAAAATAATTATTCTCAATCAAATCTCTCTCGTCAATTACAGACTCTATAGCTCTACTAATATCAACACAATCATCAATAGAAACTCCTGATTCTTTATACACATAAAATACAATATGCATATCTTCTTTTTGTCTATTGATTTCAAGTTCAACCAATTCAGAATTGAAACGATTTAAAATATCCTCTGCAATTTGAATCAAGCTCTTTCTAAGTTCTTTTCTGTCCATAAAATCTCCTTATCTTCAAAAAGATGAGAGTGGGCTTGCCCACTCTCTGCTACAATTTCTATCTATTAAATTATAACACGAATTGCATCGATAATCAATTCTTAAAAAAAGCTAATTTGATTACTTTCTTCTAGACCTTCTAAGCATTTATTACGTTTTAATAAATCAATAGTTGAATCTCCAATTCTGGCTCTATTTTTAAAATCTTCAATGCTTATAAACTTACCATTTTCTCTTTCGTTCACAATACTATTTGCAACATTTTCACCCATGCCCATTAGAGATCTAAATGGAGGAATTATTTTGCCATCTTTCACAAAAAATTTCGAAGCTTGACTTTTATATAAATCCAAATTTTCAAATTCATATCCTCTAGCATACATTTCCAAAACTATTTCCATCAAATAGATTTGAGATTTTTCCTTAACATTTAGTTCTTTTGGCTGCGATTTAATCTCTTTTATTTTAGCTTTTATTATATCGGGACTTTTAAATAATATTTCTCCATCAAAGTCATTTAATTTCGCTGTAAATACTGTTGAATAAAATTCTAATGGATAATTTAGTTTAAAATAAGCAATTCTGAATGAAAGCATGACATATGCAACTGCGTGTGATTTTGGAAACATATATTTAATCTTTTGACAAGAGTCAATATACCAATCAGGAACAGAAGTATTTTTAATGGCTTCGATGTCGTAATCTTTTAAACCTTTTCCTTTTCTGACTTGCTCCATAATATTAAATGCATGTTCTTCATTACAACCTTCTTTTATAAGAGTTAACATAATATCATCTCTAGTACATATTACTGTTTTCAAATCAGCTTGACCATTATTAATTAAGTCTTTCGCATTATTTATCCATACATTAGTACCATGAGACAGTCCACTGATTCTAGTAAGTTCATCAAATGTATCAGGGCTGGTGTCTTTTAGCATATCGCGGACAAAATAAGTTCCAAATTCGGGAATACCCAAAGTCCCTAAATCACAATCGAATATTTCTTTATTTAGCTTCAAACTGTCTGCCGACGAGAATAAGCTCATAGTGTCTTTATCGTTTAAATCGATTTTTAAAGAGTCTATACCTGTAAACTCTTCTAATTGTTTTATCATAGAAGGACCGTCATGGCCTAATATATCGAGCTTTAATATAGTTTCACTTATAGCTTCATAATTAAAGTGAGTAGTTATAATATCACTTTTTTTATCTGCTGGGTGCTGAATAGGAGTAAAATCGTAAATATCTTTATACTTAGGACAAATCATAATGCCACCAGGGTGCTGACCAGTGGTCTTTTTTACTCCAGCAATTCTTTTCTTTAAATATTCTTTATAGGCATCTCTTATATAGATTTCATTTTCCTCGTGATATTTACTAACTGAGGCGTAAGCCATTTTTTCAGCTACTGTACTAATAGTTCCAGCTCTAAATACATAGCCTTTGCCAAATAGTTCTTCTATATATTCATGAGCTGAACTTTGATATTCTCCAGCAAAGTTTAAATCTATATCTGGCTCCTTTTCTCCGTGAAAGCCTAAGAATACTTCAAAGGGAATATTGTGTCCATCTTTTTGCAAAGTAGTTTGACAATTTGGACAATCTTTATCTGGTAAATCAGGCCCCGAAAGATACTTGCTAGTATTAATATCTATAAATTCAGAGTATTGACAATTTGGACATATATAATGTGGTCCGAGAGGATTAACTTCTGTTATATCGCTCATAGTAGCCACAAATGAAGAACCCACCGAACCCCTAGATCCGACATAGAAACCGTCTTCATTCGATTTTTTTACTAATTTATTAGATATCATGTATAAGACAGAATAACCTTTAGAAATTATTAAATCTAATTCTCTTTCAATTCTATTCGAAACTATTTCTGGCAATTTTTCTCCATAGATTCTATGTGCGTTGCTGTAGACTAATTTTTTTAAATCTTCGTCTGAATTTTTTACAACAGGTGGAAAAGTACCTTCAGGGATAGGTCTAATTTTTTCAATTTGATCATTTATCTTATGAGTATTTTCTATAACAATTTCTCTAGCCCTATCTTCTCCTAGAAAAGAAAATTCTTCTAGCATCTCATCTGTCGTTTTGAAATATCTACTATTATCGAAATTAGATTTTCTTCTAAACATTGCACTATCATAATTAATTATTTCTCTTAAAATAGCATCTTCCTTATCAAGATAATAAACATCTGAAGTGGCTATCACAGTTTTTTGATATTTATTTGCAATCTCTATCGTTTTAGATAAATATTTTTCAACTTCCGTCTTATCTTTAAAATTGTCACCTATTATATATTTATAATTTTCTGGCGATTGAACAGAAATAAAATCATAAAAATTTATAATATCTTTGATTTTAGTATCATCATAAGAGTTTAAAACTGCTTGATTAAAGTCGTTTTCGATATTACCAGAACCAATTAGTATACCTTCTTTATACTCTAACAATAATGATTTTGGTATTTTTGCTTGCATATGAAAATAGTCCATATGCGATTTACTAAT
Organism: Tissierellia bacterium; assembly: GCA_030537765.1. Classification (GTDB taxonomy): domain Bacteria; phylum Bacillota; class Clostridia; order Tissierellales; family Peptoniphilaceae; genus JAUNVH01. Next base: position 78,745 of record JAUNVH010000001.1, read on the forward strand.
TAATTTATATAAATTTTTCAAACCAGTTAAATTTTTTACAAGCAATAAAACAGGGTTTGGAAAAGTTCTTTGAAATTCTATGTCTTTGCTAAAAAAGTTTATTTCTGTGGCTGTAAATTTAGTATTACCTATATTGTTGCTGCACATTTTAAGAAAAACTTCTGCAGTCGCTTTAGCATCGTCTAATGCTCTGTGAGCATTTATGAGAGATACTCCTAATCTCTTTGACAATGTTCCTAATCTGTGAGATTTTGCATCGGGATATATGGCCCTACTAAATTCTAAAGTATCTATAATAGGATTATTAATTTCTATTCCAATGTTTTTTAGAGCCAGTCTTATAAAGTTGATATCGAATGAAGCATTGTGAGCTACTAAAACTGAATCTTTAAAGAAATTATAAAATCTTTCGATAACCTCATTTATTAATGGCTTACCATAGAGCATTCCATCGGTTATATTCGTCAATTGCACAATTTTTGGGCTCAAATTTTCTTTAGGATCTATTAATTCATGAAATTCATCTACAATAATTCCATCTTTTATTCTCACAGCTCCAATTTCTATAATTTTTGAATAAGCTGCGTATAAACCCGTTGTTTCGATATCAAAGACTACAAAATCATCATAAATTTTATCAGGTATATAATTAGTCATAATCGAACGATCATCTTCAACGACATTAGCTTCTAAACCGTAAATAATTTTTAGATTATTTGCTTCTCCTGATTCCATAGCTTCTGGAAAAGCCTGAGCTACAGCATTATCAGTTATCGCAATTGCCTCATGGCCAAAGCTTTTTGCTCTTTCAATAAATTCTGACACATTAGCAGTGCCATCCATCGCAGACATTTTTGTATGAATAGAAAGCTCTATTCGTTTTTTGTCACTATTGTCAGTTCGATTATCGATTTCAATATTTTCCATATAGGATATTTTGAAAACTTCATCTCTTTCATAATTATCATATAAATAACTTCCCTCAATTAAAAGATGGTCTCCAACATTAACAGATTTTAAAAAGTTTTCACCAATGCTTTTATTTAAAAACAGCTTGCATTTAACTGCTTCAGTTCTATCGGTTACAAATAGCGATATAATATATAATTCTTTCTTTGTCACTAAATGATCTAATTTAAACAGTTTGCCTGATATCGCAACATTCAAAGGATCTTCATTTAGATCCTCCATCTTTACAAGTTTAAACGATGATTTTTTGCCATAAGTAAAAGTCTTAAAACTAGAATTGCTTTTCTTTTCCGATGAACTATATTTAATACTATTTGCAAAATCAATCTCTTCAGCATTGATGCCTTCAAAAAAACTATCTTCTTCAAATAAACTATTTTTGGAGTCCTTGAAATTTAAATCCCAGTTTGAAAATTCTTTTTCTAAATCGCTTATGATTCGTTCTTTTTTTGGTGCAAAATCTCCATTTAAATTATTAGGGATATAGATATCAATTATACTATGCTCTTCATCAATATTTACAGTATCGTCTGTGAACCAACAAGCAGATGAAGGATTGTTTTTACAAATTATAGATTTAATTCTCTCATATGGAGATTCAAATTTATTTAAATTATTATAAATAAATTCAATTTTAAAGGGTATTAATCTCTTTTCAAGATTGTTTTTTATCTTATTTTCTAAATCAGATTCTAATTCATTGCTATTTAATTCTAATAAAATGATTCGTTTAGATTTAAAAATCTTTATACTTAATATATAAATATTTTCAATTGAATTTAACTCATCAGTATTTAATATTTTAAGCTCCAGTATTTCAGTTAGTTTCTTATACTTTATATTATCCATTTATATTATCGCTTTCTATGATTTGAAAAAGTTCATTTAATAAATCTTCCTGTTTGACAGTTTTTAAAATTTTTCCTTTTTTAAAAATAACACCTTTGCCTTTTGCTCCCGAGATACCGTAGTCTGCTTCTTTTGCTTCCCCCGGACCATTAACTGGACATCCCATAACAGCAATTTTAATGGGCTTATTTATTTTGCTTAAAGCTCTTTCTTCGACTTCTTTTGCCAATTTGAACATATCAATCGAAGTTCTCGAACATGTCGGACATGAAATTACTTCGGCATCAAAGTTTCTTATACCTAAAGATTGAAGAATTCTTTTAGCTGTTATTATTTCATCAACAGGTTTTGATGTTAAGGACACTCTGATAGTGTCGCCAATGTTTTGGCTAAGTAATGCACCAATTCCGACTGATGATTTTATGCTGCCATATTCCTTAGTACCTGATTCAGTAATACCAATATGGAGAGGATAATCACAAATCTGTCTAAATATTTTATTAGCTCCAATTGTGTCTTTGACTAAAGTCGATTTTATAGCAACTTTTGTATTATAAAAATTTAATGATTCTAAAACTTCAATTTCCATCAGCGCAGATTCAAGCAGTGATTTTTCATTTACTCCATTATATTTTTTTAAAACATTTTTTGCTATAGAACCTGAGTTGACTCCAATTCTAATAGGTATACCATAGTATTCACAGGCTCGTACAATTTCACGCACTTTATCTTTGTTGCCAATATTTCCAGGATTTACTCTGATACAATCGGCCTTATTTTTTGCTGCATAAATTGCGAGCTTGTAATCGAATTGAATATCAGCTATAAGAGGAATATTAATATGCTTTTTAATTTTTGAAAATGAATTAGCATCTTCCTCATCATTTACAGCAGCGCGTATAATTTCACAACCTGAATTTTCAAGTTCTAAGATTTGACCAATTGTACTTTCTATATCTTTTGTTTGAGTATTGGTCATTGACTGTATGCTTATAGGAGATCCTCCACCTATAGGAACATCTCCAACATAAATTTTTTTTGATTTCATATTTAATTACCCATTCTAAATATATCGTTAAATATAGTTACATATATCATTAGGCCGAAAAGCAAAACAAAACCAAAAGCATTAATTCCAATAGCGATTTTTTCGGGAATTTTTTTACCCGAAATAGCTTCTGCTAATATCATCAAAAATCTGCCCCCGTCAAGCGCTGGAATGGGCAACATATTAAATATTCCCAAATTGGCTGAAATTGCCCCAATAATATATAATACTCCAATTATTCCCAATTGCGATGCTTTGCCAATTTCTCGAGCAACGCCTACAGGTCCCATTAATTCAGATACATCTTGTTTAAAAGTTACTAATTCTTTCAAGAACTTTAAAATCATGAGCGATGTATTTTTAGTTTCCTTAAGTCCAGCTTTTAAAACATTCCCAGCATTCTTCATAGGTTGATAATTTATCCCTATTGTCTTTCTGCCGTTTGTGTCTTCAGTTTCAGATTCTATATTTAAAATTTCTTTATCTCTTTCTATTTTCAAATTTATAGTACTGGAATCAGCCTTACTAATGTTTTCAATAATATCTTCCCAGGATTTTACAGGCGTTTTATTTATTTCAAGTATCTTATCTTTTGCTTTTAAACCTGCATAATATGCAGGCGAGTTATCTAAAACTTCTCCAATGGTTGTTGAAGGTGTTCCGACGATAGCAAAAAATAGTGTAAATGCGAGTATTGCTAAAAGCATATTCATTAAAGCACCAGCCACGATGACGATCATCTGCTTAATAGGACTCACATTGTTAAAAGCACGCAAATCATCAGAATTTTCCTCTTCTCCTTCCATAGCAACAAAACCACCTATTGGTAATGCTCTGAGCGAGTAACTGGTCTCGCCATAACTTTTAGAAAATATTTTTGGCCCCATGCCAATAGAGAATTCATTTACTTTTACGTCAGAAAGCTTGGCCGCAGTAAAGTGACCAAATTCATGCAAAAATATTACTGTGAAAAACACAAGTATAGTTATAATAGCAGCTAGCATTAATAACCTCCATTAAATAGACCATATATAACAAAATAAACAGTGGGTGCTACTAAAATTACACTGTCGAACCTATCCATAATGCCACCATGGCCAGGTATTATATAACCAAAATCTTTAATATCATTTGCTCTTTTTATTCTAGAAGCAGTTAAATCTCCCAATTGTGAAACGATTGAGCCAGCAATAGCAACTCCCAAAATTTTTAATATATTAAAATCTGTAAGCAACTTAAGGTATATAAAACAGACTATAATACAACCGAAAACTCCACCTATTGCACCCTCTACACTTTTATTAGGACTGATTGTAGGGCATAATTTATTTTTGCCAAAGTTCATTCCAAAGATATATGCAAATGTATCTGTGGAAAATGCAATTACAAATATTAAACCTTGAATGACTTTATGTTCAATAGTTCCCATTAGCATAAAATTATATGATAAATAGATTATTGCAAATAAACTGCAAGCAGAGTTTACTAAATTGTCCTCTTTAGTCAAAATATTTAAAGCCGTTAAAACGATTACAAGAATTAAACTATATTGAATTGTATTATGCATAACTATTTCATAAAAAATACTTAAAGAGCTTAAAATTAAATATATTGCTGATAGTTCAATATTAGAATTATAAACGGCTTTTTTAAATTCATATAATGCTATTAAAGAGATTGCAAATAAGGCAATTTTATAATATATACCATTTTTTATAATTAGGAAAATTAATAATAAAACCCCAATTACTCCACTCATAATTCGTTTTTGTAATTCATTCATTTTTAAGCCCTCCAAATCTGCGGTCTCTAGATTGAAATTCAACTATCGCTTTATAAAGTTGATCGCAATTAAAATCTGGCCATAATATATCAGAAAAATAGAGTTCCGCATATGCAGATTGAAATAATAAAAAATTGCTCAAGCGCAATTCCCCACTTGGCCTGATTAAGAGATCTATATCACTTTGAGATTCTGTATATAGATATTTCTTAAATGTATTCATATCGATTTCTGTATCGAATTTATCTTTATCTTTTAATATATTATTGCAAGCTCTAAGGATTTCTTGTTGAGATCCGTAATTTAATGCAATATTTAATATCATATTAGTATTATCTTTGGTTAGATTTATTGCATATTCAAGTCTTTCTCTAACTTTATCTTCAAATTTTGATTCGTCACCAAGTAGAATTAATTTGACATTGTTTTTATTAAGTTCATCAATTTGATCATTTATGAATCTCACCAAAATATTCATTAATGCATCTATCTCTTTTGTTGGTCGTTTCCAGTTTTCGGTTGAAAAGGCAAAAAGACTTAGACTTTTAATTCCTAAATTTGATGCACATCTTATAATTTCCGTAACTCTTTTTGCTCCTTCATTGTGACCAAATGAACGCGGGAGTTTTCTACGCTTGGCCCAACGACCATTACCATCCATAATTATAGCTATATGATTTGGTAATCTATTCATATCAATCTGTTCATATATCGACATTTATATACCTCTCTAAACATTATATAAATATTATACTTTATTGTTAGGATTTATTCATCTATTTTGCAAAAAAAAGGCCCCATTTTCATGAGGCCAGAGTTGTTAAGTTTAAATCTCCATCAATTCTTCTTCTTTTTTCGACGTAATTTCGTCGACTTTTTCGATATACTCATCAGTTAAGTCTTGAGCTTCTTTTTCATGAGTTTTTCTCATATCTTCGGAAATTTCTTTGTTTTTTTCTAAATTTTTAATTCCGTCCATCAACTCACGTCTAATATTTCTTATTGCAACTTTACTATTTTCGCCCATTTTTTTGACAGTTTTTGTCAGCTCAATTCTTCTTTCTTCAGTTAACTGAGGTATAATTAAGCGGACAATCTTACCATCATTCGAAGGATTTAAACCAATATCTGCTTTTAGTATAGCCTTTTCAATTTCTTTTACTAAAGAAGCGTCCCAAGGTTGTATAGCTATAAGTCTCGCCTCTGGTACAGATATATTTGAAACTTGGTTAAGTGGAGTCTGTTGTCCATAATAGTCTACTGTGATTCTGTCTAGTATCGCAGGATTTGCTCTACCTGCTCGCACAGTTTTTAATTCATCTGTATAGACAGATATAGTCTTTTCCATTCTCTCTTTAGCATCTTTCATTAGTCCGGAAGCCATATTTAATCACCTTTCACTTTCGTTCCGATATTTTTTCCTATAGCAACATCATATATATTAGTGGGATTGTCTATACCAAATACAATCAAGGGTATAGTATTGTCCATACATAATGAAGTTGCCGTCGCATCCATTATACCCAATCCCATGCTTAAAATATCAAGATAATTGATCGTTTCAAATCGTTTTGAATCTTTGTCTACATTTGGATCTGAATCATATATTCCATCGACGCCCTTTTTGGCAAGTAAAATTACATCAGCATCAATTTCAGCGGCTCTTAAAGCTGCCGTAGTATCAGTTGAGAAATACGGATTACCTGAGCCAGCTGCAAAAATAACTACTCTACCCTTTTCCAGATGTCTAATGGCGCGCCTTCTAATATAAGGCTCTGCAACCTCTCGCATCTCTATTGCAGTTTGCACTCTAGTGTCTACTCCTATATCTTCTAATGCATCCTGTAAAGCTAAGGCGTTCATGACAGTGCCTAACATTCCCATATAGTCAGAAGTCGCTCTATCCATGGTCTTAGAATCTCTTCCTCGCCAAAAATTACCGCCTCCGACTACTATACCCATTTCAATGCCAGCAGTTTGCACTCTCTTTATCTGCTCAGATATAGTATTTACTGTGTCCATGTCGATGCCGATACCCTGTGGGCCTGCCATCGCCTCTCCGCTAAGCTTCAAAACTACTCTGTTAAATGCGCTATCCATTTTTGGCTCCTATTATTGGCCCATTTGTTTAGCTACTTCTTCAGCAAAATCTTCTTCTCTCTTTTCGAGTCCTTCACCTAGTTCGTATCTAGTAAATCTTCTAATTTTAATATTTTCACCAATTTTTGCTACTAAATTAGTTAGATATTCTGAAATTGTTATATCAGGATCTTTTATAAATGCTTGCTCTAAAAGGCATACTTCTTCATAGAATTTATTCATTCTGCCATCAACCATTTTTTCAACAATTTTTTCAGGTTTGCCTTCATTTAAAGCTTGTTGTTTCAATATTTCTTTTTCATGTTCTACTGTTTCTTTTGGAACATCATCTTTACTTAAATATTTTGGATTTGCAGCTGCAACTTGCATAGCAATATCTTTTACAAATTGTTGAAACTCTTCATTTTTTGCTACGAAATCTGTTTCTGAATTTACTTCTACAATGACTCCAATTCTGCCATTGTGAATATAAGAATCTACTAAGCCTTCCGATGCAATTCTAGATGCTTTTTTGCTAGCGTCGGCAATTCCTTTTTCTCTTAAATAATCGGCAGCTTTGTCCATATTGCCATCACATTCAGTCAATGCCTTTTTGCAATCCATCATACCTACACCAGTTTTTTCTCTAAGTTCTTTTACCATTGATGCTGTTATTTGCATAACTATTTTTCCTCCTTTATCCTAAAAAATAAGAGTTCCGTAACGAGAACTCCTATAAAAATATTATTCTTCTATTACTTCTTTAACTTCAACTTCTTCAGTTTCTTCATCAGTTTTTTCTGCATCTGCTTGATTGTTTTCTGATTCAACATCATAGCTTTGTTCGCCTTGTTTTCCTTCAAGCACAGCATTTGCTAAAGTTTCAGTTATAAGTTTTACAGCTCTAATAGCGTCATCGTTGCCCGGAATTGGAAAATCAATTTCATCAGGATCACAGTTAGTGTCGATTATTGCTACTATTGGAATACCCAAAATATGAGCTTCTTTAACGGCAATTCTCTCTTTTTTAGGGTCTACTATAAACATAACATCTGGTAGTCCACCCATATCTTTAATTCCACCTAAGAATTTCTCAAGTCTATCTTTTTCATTCATAATACCTATTACTTCTTTTTTAGGTAATAAATCGAATGTGCCGTCTTCTTCTAATTTCTCAATTTCTTTTAATCTTTCAATTCTTTTATTTATGGTGTCATAATTTGTGAGAGTTCCACCTAGCCATCTTTGATTTACATATGGCATTTCACATCTTTTTGCTTCTGACTCTATAGCCTCTTGTGCCTGTTTTTTAGTTCCAACAAATAAGATTTGGCCACCCTCTGCCACAACTTCTTTTAAGAAATCGTAAGCTTCTTCAATTTTCTTTACTGTTTTTTGTAAGTCTATAATATAGATTCCATTTCTTTCAGTAAAGATGAATTTTTTCATCTTTGGATTCCATCTTCTAGTTTGATGACCAAAGTGAACTCCAGCTTCTAATAAGCCTTTCATTGATACTACTGACATATTAATTCCTCCTGTTTTTAAACTTCCGCCTTAATCTTTTGAGAAAAGTACCCTAAGGCAACTCTTTTCACATCATAAAGCGTGATTTTTTCCTTAAATAGTATATCATATGAAGCGCATGCAATCAATGATTAATAATTAACTTTTTCTTTAACTCTAGCAGCTTTACCTTGTCTCTTTCTGAGATAATAAAGTTTTGCTCTCTTTACTTTACCGCGTTTTGCAATTTCAATTTTTTCAATTCTAGGTGAATGTAGCGGGAATGTTCTTTCGACACCTACTCCATAAGATAGTCTTCTGACTGTAAATGTAGTTCTTATGCCTGCACCTTGTATTTTTAAAACTATACCTTCGAAAATCTGAATTCTCTCTCTCGATCCTTCAACTATTCTGTAGTGAACTTTTACTGTGTCACCTACTCTAATATCAGGGAGATTTTCTTTTAGTTGTTCTTGTTCTAAACTTTTAATAATTTCCATTATTTTCCTCCTCTAGAGTATTCTAACTCTTCTATAATTTCTCGCAATATAGCATTTTCTTTTTCATCCAATTCAACTTTTTCAAGTAAATCTGGTCTATATAATAATGTATTCTTTAAAGAACTTTTTAATCTAAACTCTTTAATGAGCTTATGGTTGCCCTCGATAAGCACATCTGGTACTTTTAGACCTCTATATTCTTTTGGTCTCGTATATTGATCGTATTCTAATAAATTTCTGTCAAAACTTTCATTTATAATAGACTCCTCATTATTTAATGCTTGAGGTATAAGCCTAACTAGACCGTCAACTAAGACCATAGCCGGTAATTCTCCGCCACTTAGTATATAATCGCCTAAAGATATTTCTAAATCTATTAAATTGTCAATAACTCTTTGGTCGATACCTTCATAGTGGCCACAAAGTATAGATATATTTTCATATTTCATTAATGATCGTAAAAGATTTTGATCTAAAGTCTTTCCTCTAGGAGACATATAAATTTTAATATCACTTTTCACAGTATCTAATGCATCAAATATGGGTTGTGGCGTCATAATCATTCCTGGACCACCACCATAAGAATAATCATCAGTTTTACTATGTCTATCTTTAGAAAATTCTCTTATATCAATAGAATTAATATTTACTAAATCTTTTTCAATAGCCCGCTTAATAATGCTCCAATCATTAATTGTTTTCGTAAAATCTGGGAATATTGAAAATATATTTATATTCATAAAATCATACCATCAATCGTTTCAACAATAATCAGCCCGTCTTCAAGATCTATTTCTTTTATAAATTCCTTAATCATAGGAATTTTAGCGATACTGTTTTCAAATTTGCAAACCAAAACATCATTTGCTGGATATGTCTCTACATTTGCTACTAATCCAGTCTTCTTAGTATATAAGTCCTTGACCTTTAAAGAAATTAAATCGCTTATATAAAATTTTCCATCGTCTAACGTTGGCCTATTTGAAATTGTTGAATATATTTCTTTCTCTGTCAAAGCCATAGCGTCTTCTATATTGTCAATCTCTTTTAATTTTAGTATTGCAAATTTCCCGCTATTTTTAAAACCTTCAACACTTATGCTTTGCTTTTCAGAACCAATATAAATTTCATTCAAGTTTTGAAACCGCAAGACATCTGTGTCTATAGGTATAACTTTAACTTCTCCTTTAATTCCGTGTGGCTTTACTATTGCACCTAAAAGTACAAATTCATCAGATTTCATCAATTATCTCCAGCTGAATATTTACTCTATTTTTTGTTCCTAATGCATCTAATAAAGACCTCATTGCTTTGGCGATTTTTCCGTTTCTACCTATTACTTTTCCCATATCGTTGGAATCTACTTTGAGTCTAATCAAAATATTTCCCTTGCTATCGTCTTGTTCAATGACCTCAACTTTTTCGGGCTGAGATACTAATTCCTTGGCGATATATTCAATTAATTCTTTCACGGATTCACCTCGATTCACATTTATAAATTATTCTTCTTCGGTGGTGTTTTCTTCCTCTTTAACTTCTGATACTTCTGTATCTTCAGCTTCTTTTGTTTCTTCAACAGAATCTTTCTTTTCAGCTTCTGAATCGTAGACATTAAATTGTTTAAATAGTCTATTCACAGTATCGGAAGGTTTTGCACCTTTTTTAATCCAATCTAATGCTTTTTCGTTATCGACTGTAACTGTTTTAGGATTTGTAAGTGGATTGTATGTTCCAATCTGCTCAATAAATCTTCCATCTCTTGGAGCTCGTGAATCTGCTACCACAATTCTATAATATGGTCTCTTTTTTGCTCCCATTCTTGTTAATCTAATTTTTACTGCCATTATTTGCACCTCCATAATATTTAAAAGCTATTTAAAAACTAAATGGAAATTTCATTCTGCCTTTTTTCATTTGTTTTTCCATATTTCCAAACTGCTTCATAAATTTCCTCAAATCTTTAAATTGCTTTAATAACTTATTAACATCAACTACTGTTGCACCGCTTCCTTCAGCGATTCTCTTCCTTCTAGAACTATTAATTATATCGGGATGTTTTCTTTCTTTTGGGGTCATAGATTGTATGATTGCTTCTATCTTGTCAAATTCTTTTTCGTCTATGTTTATCCCTTTCAACGCTTTGTTATTCATTCCAGGAATCATTGCGATCAAATCTTCTAAAGGACCCATATTTCTCATCTGTTGGATCTGCTCTAAATAGTCATCAAAACCAAAAGTTTGTGATTTTATTTTACGTTCTAATTCTAGAGCTTTCTTTTCGTCAATTGCACTTTCAGCTTTTTCTATTAAACTTAATACATCGCCCATTCCAAGAATTCTTGAAGCCATTCTATCTGGATGAAACGGCTCTAATTGATCCATCTTTTCACCCACAGATACGTATTTAATTGGTTTAGATGTAACAGCGCGTATTGAAAGAGCTGCTCCGCCTCTTGCGTCCCCATCTATTTTTGTCAAAATAAGACCTGTCAAGCTCAATTTTTCATCAAAAGACTTGGCAACATTTACAGCGTCTTGACCTGTCATAGAATCTAATACGAGTAAAATTTCAGATGGATTTAGTTCAGAATTAATTGATTTTAATTCATCCATTAATTCTTCATCTATGTGAAGTCTTCCTGCAGTATCGATAATTATAACATCATTACCGTTTCTCTTTGCATGTTCTAGTGAAGCTTTTGATATGTCAACAGGGCTAATTTTATCCCCCATTGTAAATACGGGCACATCAATTTGCTCGCCCACGACTTGCAATTGTTTTATTGCTGCAGGTCTATATATATCACATGCAACTAAAAGTGGTTTTTTGCCATTCTTTTTAAAATTTAAAGCTAATTTACCTGAAGTTGTAGTCTTACCGGCACCTTGCAAACCACACATTAAGATCACAGTGGGCTTTTTAGAAAAGTCAATACCAATGCCTTCTTTTCCCATTAAATTAGTCAGCTCTTCATTAACAATTTTAATGACATGCTGACCCGGTGTAAGACTTTCCATTACTTCTGCACCTATAGAGCGTTCTTTAACTTTTTTGACAAATTCTTTTACAATTTTAAAGTTTACATCAGCTTCTAGCAAAGCCAAGCGAACTTCACGCATAGCATCATTTACATCTTTTTCACTGAGTTTGCCTTTTCTCCTCAGATTGTTTAATGTCTTTTGTAATCTATCGGACAAATTTTCAAATACCATATCAACCTCCTGAGATTATCCTATATCTGCTATAATATCTTTAATAGCTTTTAAGACTTTTTGTGTTTGCTCGCTTTCATTATTGATATCGAGTTCGTCTAACATCTTATTGAGCTTTTCAATAGCTAATTCTTTTTTTTCAAATCTTTGTAAGAGTTTTAAATTATCTTCATATAGATTTAAATTATTAACAGCTCTTTTGATGTTCTCAGACACTCCTTGCTTAGAAATCGACAATTCCTCAGCTATTTCGTTTAAAGAAAAATCATAAGCATAATATAATTCAAAGCTTTTCTTTTGGTTATCAGTTAAAAGATTTCCATAAAAGTCATAAAGTTTATTTAATCTATTAAAATCTTTTAAAATACAATCACCCCTAAGTCAAGTTAATAAGTTGACTCTATTATTATAGTTAGATTTAAGTGATTTGTCAATCTTTTTTTATAAAATAATTAAAAATATCTGCAGCTATTAATAGTCCCGCCGAAGAAGGCACAAAAGCATTGCTAGCAGGTGAAGACTTATCACTTTTATCGAATTTATTTGGCAATTCTTCCGATGCCACGACTTTTAAGCTGCTAATATTTCTTTTTCTAAGCTCTCGTCTCATTATTCTTGAGAGTGGATCATTTTTTGTGTCGAAAATATCACAAATCTTTAATAAAGAAGGATTTAATCTATTGCCTGCCCCCATTGCCGAGATTATAGGAATATCATTTTCTTTTGCTATTTCAATTAAAAGTAATTTTGCACTGACTGTATCTATAGCATCTACAATATAATCATATTGAAAAAATTCAAATTCATTAATAGTTTCTTTATTAAGATTCTTAAATATTGCTTTTACATTACATTTTGGATTTATGCTCTCGATTCGTTTTTTCATAATCTCAGTTTTCTTTTCACCGATTGTTTTGTGATTGGCAATAATTTGTCTGTTAATATTGGTTATATCAATAATGTCTTTATCGACAATTGTTATATTATTTAAACCAGATCTAACTAATGCTTCGATAGTATATGAGCCTACGCCACCAATTCCAAATACTATAATGTTTTTATTTCTAAAATTATTAATTGCTTTTTCTCCAACGAGCATCTTTGTTCTCGATGTAAAATCCATTATTTCCTCCAAAATAAATAGAGGTAGAAATCTACCTCTAAGAATTGATTATTATTTTTCTTCTTCTACATATCCAAGTCTTTCAAGTACAATTTTATATCCGTCTGCTCCATAATTCAATGAGCGATTTATTCTGCTTATTGTTGCGGTACTTGCTCCGGTTATGTTCTCAATTTCATTATATGTTTTGTTTTGACAAAGTAATTTTACTACCTCTAATCTTTGCGAGATGGATTGTATTTCCTTAATTGTGCATATGTCTTCAAAGAATCTGTAGCATTCTTCCTTTGTCTTTAGGGCTAAAATCGCCTCAAACAATGAATCTGTTTCTTTACTCTTAATACGAGATTGAAATGCCATTTCTTAACCTCCTTAAATTTTTATGATAACATTTTCAAATAGTCCTTGAACTTGCTTCAACTACTATAATAATATAGTTTTATATCTTTTTCAAGGACTTTATAGTTTTTAAGCATTAAAACTTTATAATAGATCTTACATCATACTTTTCAATTTCTTTTCGGCCATTTAAATCGCTAAGTTCGCTTAAAAATATAAACGCTTCAATTTTTCCGCCAAGTTTTTCGACCATTTCGGCAACACAGCGAGAAGTGCCTCCTGTAGCCAATAGATCATCTAGAATAATAACTTTTTGCCCTTTTTCAATTGCATCAATGTGAATTTCTAATTCGTCATGCCCATATTCTAATTCATAAGTTCCATTTAAAGTATCCATAGGCAATTTCCCAGATTTTCTAACTGGTACAAATCCACAGTTCAAATTATAAGCAACTGGAGCCCCGACTATAAAACCTCGCGCCTCTATTCCTAAAACTAAATCTACATCATATTCTTTTGCGATTTCAGTTAAAGTATCTATAGTGTCTTTGTAACCTTCTTTGTCCTTAAGTAAGGTGGTAATATCTCTATATACAATACCCTCTTTAGGATAATTTTTAATAGATCTGATTTTTGATTTAATACTCATACATACACCTCTTTTCAATTTCTGATAAGAATTATATCATATTATACTAGAATATGCATTTCTTTACTTAATAAAACTCTTCTATGTTATAATTATATAAAGGAGGCATGCTAGATGGAAAAATCAAAAATATTTGATGGTGATCAAATAAAATATTTAAGTTTATTAGCCAAAAGTTATCCTAATATAGATTCAGTTTCTAGTAAGATAATTGATTTATCTGCTGTACTTCATATGCCAAAAGCCACAGAACACTTTGTTTCAGATGTTCATGGCGAATACGATGCTTTTGGTCATGTCATAAAGAACGCATCTGGTGTTATTAAAAATTATATTGAAGAATTGTATTCAAAAGTTTTAACTACTGACGAAAAGAGTCAATTAGCGACATTAATTTATTATCCACAAGAAAAACTATATCATTTAAAAGAATTAAATCTAATCGATGATGATTGGTACAGAAAGACCATAATGAATTTAATTGGTATGACAAGGCGTGTTGGTTCAAAATATAATCGTGAAAAAGTAAAACTAGCGTTTCCTCGCGATCTATATTATGTATTAGAAGAACTATTATTTGAAAGCCCTTCCAATAGACATAAAGGTACTTATTATAATACCTTGATAGATCAAATTATAGAATTGGAAATGGGAGATAAATATATTATTGCATTGGCAACTCTTACAAAACGTTTTGCAGTTGAACATCTTCATGTAGTAGGCGATATTTATGATAGAGGCGACAAAGCTTGCGCAGTAATGGATTTTTTAGTCAATCACCACGATGCAGATATTCAATGGGGTAATCACGATATTGCCTGGATTGGAGCTGCCTCTGGAAATATTGCATTAATTGCTAATGTAGTGCGAATTGCAGCCAGATACGATAATCTTAGTACATTGGAAGATGATTACGGAATAAATTTAGTGCCGCTAATTACTTTGGCAATGAAACTATATAAAGATGATCCTTGTAAAGACTTTATCCCCAAAGCAGAAATTAAAGATCAGACTGAAAGAGAATTAGTTTCTAAAATTCACAAGGCAATTAGTATTATTCAATTCAAAGCT
Source organism: Tissierellia bacterium (assembly GCA_030537765.1). Taxonomy (GTDB): domain Bacteria; phylum Bacillota; class Clostridia; order Tissierellales; family Peptoniphilaceae; genus JAUNVH01. Next base: position 93,874 of record JAUNVH010000001.1, read on the forward strand.
GAGGCTCAATTAATTTTAGAGCATCCTGAGTTTAAAATGGACCATAGAATACTCTTAAATAGCCTGAGTTCAGATCATAGATATATTGAAATTAAAGGCACTGTATATGAGCTACTTGATAGTAATTTCCCAACCTTTAAAGAAAGTCCTATAGTATTTACTCCCGACGAAGAAGTTGTAGTAGAAAAATTAAAATATTCATTTACTAATAGCACAAAATTGCAAGAACATATCAAATTTATGGTCAATAAAGGCTCAATATACAAAATTGCCAATGACAATGTATTATACCATGGTTGCGTACCTTTAAACGAAGATGGAAGCATTAAAGAAACTAATTTTTTGGGCAAACCATTGAAGGGAAAAGAGCTTTTAGACGAGTTGACAAAGATTGTAAAAGCAGGTTTTTTTGAACAAGATGATTTAGAAATTAAAGATTATAATAATGATATTATGTGGTATCTATGGTGCGGTCCTGACTCACCTTTATTCGGCAAGGACGAAATGACTACTTTTGAAAGATATTTTATCGACGACAAATCCACACATAAGGAGCGAAAAAATTCCTATTATAAATATAGAGATAATGAAAAAATAGTAGATTCGATTTTAAAAGAATTTAATATTATCTCGCCTATCGGGAAACTGATAAACGGTCATGTACCTGTAAAAGCGAGTGAAGGTGAAAACCCAGTAAAGGCAAACGGTAAATTAATAGTAATTGATGGCGGATTTTCTAAACCATATCAAAAAGTTACGGGTATTGGAGGATTTACTCTAATCTCTAATTCATACGGCCTGTTAATTGCGCAGCATCAGCCTTTCGTGTCTAAAAAGGAAGCTGTTGAATCAGAAGCCGAAATGACAACTAAAACTGAATTCGTTTTAAAATATGACGAGAGAAGAAAAGTGGCCTCTACAGATTTAGGCACAAATATAATGCAAAGAATTTCAGATTTGAAAGATCTTTTAACAGCATATAAAACGGGACAAATTGCGGAAAAACAATAAAGGAGCTTCTAAGCTCCTTTAAAATTTATAATTACTATTATTTTTTATATATATTCTCTTTACTCTCTTATTTATACCACACATTATTGTATACGGGATATCATCAATAGTATTTGCCATATCGATAATTGAAATAAATTTATCTTTAGATTGGCCAATTAATACTACATCGTCATAGAGCTTATAGTCTTTAATTTCTGTTAGATCTATCATAATCTGATCCATACAGATATTGCCAACTATATTTGCATACTCTCCGTTAATTAATACATGATATTTATTACTGAGCCTCCTAGGATATCCATCGCCATAACCAATTGAAACGGTCCCCACAAGCATATCTTTTTTAGCTTTATAAGTTTGAGAATATCCTATAGATTCGCCAGCTTTAACCTCTTTTATATGAACCAATTTAGACTTTAAGCTAAAGGCTTCTTTTAGTTGTAAATGTGTAAGGTCTTCAATATGTGATATATCTATGCCATACAATATAATTCCCGGTCTTACCATATCGAAGCTTTCTGGGTAACCGCAAAGTAATGAAGCACTATTATTGATATGTTTTATAATATTACTATATTCTTTAGGAAGTCTTTCCATAGCAGCTTTAAAATTTTTCATTTGGAAATCTACAAATTTTCTATTTTCATCTGCCGTAGCAAAATGACTGAATATTCCTTCAACTGCAATATTTTTGAAATTGAAAACTTCTAAAAAATTCTCACCGCCTAAATTTTTGGGCTTAAATCCAATTCGGTTCATTCCAGTATCAATTTTTATATGAGCAAGGGCTTTTTTGCCAATATCTTTTGCAACATTATTGATCATCATGGCTTCTTCTAGCGAAGATATAGTAAGAATTATATTATTTTTTATAGCAATATCAAACTCCGATGGTAAAATATGACCTAAGACTAATATATTGATATTATTACTCAAAGCTCTAATCTCCAAAGCTTCATCTATATTTGCAACTGCAAAAAAATTAATATCATTGTCTATCATATCTTTAACAATAGTTTTTGCTCCCATTTGATAGCAGTCATCTTTTACAACGGGACAAATAATTGTGCAATCTGGCAAGCTATCTTTGATCTGTTTAATATTATAATTGATTGCATCTAAATCAATTATTAATGATGTCAAAGAATCCAATTTCTCACCTTCTATCAAATAATGCATCTACAAATGTATCGGGATTAAAATCTTGTAGATCCTCTATTTTTTCGCCTACCCCAATCAATTTTACGGGAATTTTCAGTTCATTTTGCAATGCTATTACTACTCCACCTTTAGCAGTACCGTCAAGTTTTGTTAAAGCAATAGATGATATATCAGCAGTTTCTTTAAAAGTCTTAGCTTGAATCATTGCATTTTGTCCAGTAGTTGCATCTAATACTAGTAGAACTTCTCGTGAAGATTGAGGGAAATTATCGTCTATTATTCTGAAAATTTTATTTAATTCTTTCATAAGATTCGATTTGTTGTGAAGTCTGCCGGCGGTGTCACATATTAAAACATCGGCATCTCTGGCTTTTGAAGCTGTTATTGCATCATACACGACAGCTGCAGGGTCTGCGCCTTCAGAATGTTTAATAATGTCGCTATTTGATCTATTGGCCCATTCTTCCAATTGATCAATAGCTGCCGCTCTAAATGTATCTGCTGCAGCTATTACTACTTTCTTGCCTTCTGTCCTAAGTCTATGCGCAATTTTTCCTATTGTAGTAGTTTTACCTACTCCATTTACACCGATAACTAATAAAACTGAAGGCTTATGATCTAAATCTAATTTGAAACTTGAAACAGATTGCTTAAGCATGTTTTTTGTTTCATCGGCCAAAACATCAGGTATCTCATTAGGATCTTTAATTTTGTCTTCGTAAATACGATCTTTTACTCTATCTATTAACTCCATTGTTGTTTCGACACCGACATCAGCAGAGATCAAGATTTCTTCTAGTTCTTCATATAAATCGTCATCTATTACAGCGTAGCCTCCAAGTGTTGAAGTAATTTTTTTCGTAATATTATCTCTAGTCTTTTCAAGTCCTCCGAAAAGTCTTTTGAAAAAACCAGTTTCTTCATTTTCAAAATCATTTACAGAATCAGAAAGCTGTTCTATTTCTTTATTGTCATCTTTTATATCCTCATTTTCTGACTTATCTTTTTTAAACCAATTAAACATATTATCCTCCTATTCCAGTTTCATAGATATAATATCACTTATACCTGGATTCTGCATTGTTATGCCATAAAGTGTGTCACCTATTTCCATAGTAGTTTTTCTATGAGTAATGATTGCAAACTGAATATCCTTTAGGGTTTCTAAATAATTCATATATCTTCTAATATTTGCATCATCTAGCGCAGCGTCTATCTCGTCTAATAGACAAAATGGCGCAGGCCTAGTCTTGAGCAGTGAAAATATTATCGCCACTGATGTTAAAGCTTTTTCTCCTCCAGACAATAAGCTAATTGTTTGCATATTTTTTCCTGGTGGACATGCTTTTATCTCAATATTAGAATTCAACAATGGCTCATCTTCATCTTCTGGTTCTATCAATAAAATCTCTGCCTGGCCACCCCCAAATAGAAGTTTAAAAATTTCTTTGAAATTATTATTAATTTCTTCAACTGAATCATAAAATACATCTTTCATATTCTTTTCCAAATTCGATATAAGTTTTTCTAAATCTTTTTTGGCTTGAATTAAATCATTATATTGACTGTTATTAAATTCATATCGTTCTTTAGTCAAATTATAAGCTTCAATAGCTTGAGGATTAATTTGCCCCAATTTTTCCATTTGAGATTTGACTTTTGCAACTGAAATGCGAACATTTGGTTTTTCAATCTGTTCATCTATATTATCTAGATCTATTTTTATATTATAAAATTCATCAAGATATTCTTTTATCTCTAACTTTTTATTGCTAAGCTTTTCGTCTTGCAACTCAAGATAATTTATTCTTTTTTCTAATTCTAAGACTAGATCTCTTATTTCGTCATTTCTAATTTGTATATCATTATAAGATTTTATTAATTCTCTCTTTCTTATTTTTAATTCATTTGATTCATCGTTTAACTTAATTGTTTCTAAAAGTTTTAGATATTCCAAATTATTTGTAGAAATTTCGTTTTTCAGATTTTCGATATCTTGAATTAATTTGTTTTTCTCGTCATTTAGTTCATCTTTTCGTAGTTCGTCTCCGTCTAATATTTTTCTATTTCTTTCAATGCTGTTTTGATATATTTTTATTTCAGATTGAATTTGATTATATTTTATCTTTTGATCAGTATTTGAATTGTCTAATAAATTATAATCATTTATAAGTTTCTGATAGTCTTTTTCTATATTTTTTAATTCATTTTCTAATATATTTAAATCATTGGTTAAATCGTCTCTATCAGTATTTATCTTTTTATTTAAATCATCTTCATCTACAATTTGAGCCTTTAAACTTTCTACTTGTGTTAAGTATTCAGCTAAATGTAATTCATTGGACTTTTCTGAAGACTTTAAACTCTCTATCCTAAGCTCAAGCTTTCCAATATTTGTATCATATTCACCGAGGCTAGAAAGCTCTTTATCGTATTTATCTTTAGTGTTTTCAAAATCTTTTAAAAATTTATCAATTTTAGTTTTAATACAAAGCAGATCATTTTCGTCTTCAATGATAGTATTTTTAAGTTTTACTATTTTATTCTTTCTAAATAATATTGAGCCACCTTTATCTATATATGAGCTCGTCATGGAGCCCCCAGCATTAACAGTATCTCCATTCAAAGTTATTATTCTAAAAGAAAACTTCTCTTTTTTAGCAATATCAAGAGCGTGATCCATATTCTCAACGATTAAGCTATTGCCGAGTAGATTTTTTATGATATTTTCATATTTATTATCATATTTTACCAATCTATCAGGCGTTACCGCAATCGATTTATATTTTTCTAGAATTCTTTTGTTGAGCATTCTTGGCTTAATAGTATCCATTGGCAAAAAAGTAATTCTACCGTATTTCTTTTTATTTAAATACTCTATCATTTTTTTTGCAGATTGTGCATCTTTTACCACGATATTCTGTAAAGAACTTCCCAATGCTACAGAAAGTGCTTTTTCGTATTTCTCATCAGTAGAAATTAAATCAGCCAATGTACCTTCAATTTTATCTATAAATATTTTTTCTCGTCTAGAGGCATTGATAAAATCTTTGATGCTCTTAAAGTAACCCTCATAATTATTTTCCATGCTTTCTAGTAGTTTTAATTGAGACTTTGCTGATTCAAGTTTTGCTTTTTTATTGTTATAAATCTTATTTTCTTTTTCAATATCCTTTTCAAATTTAAAAATATCAGCTTTATATTTTTCTGTTTTATTCAATAAAGATTTTTTATTTAATTTGATACTTTCAATCTCTGATTCGCAATTATTTATTGAATTTTCAAATTCTTCACGGTTTTTTAATAATAAATTTAAATTGCTATTTAAATATTCGATTCTTTCTAATCTATCATTTCTAATAGATGAAGATGTGTTAAGCTTCAAGTCGATTTTAGAAATTTTCATTTTCAGATTATCAATTTCTTCGCTTTTTGTATCAATTTCCAGTTTATTATTTTGAAGCTCTTTTTCTAATTGTTGCTTTTGAAGATTATATTCTTCAAATTTCTCTCGTACATTTAAAAATTCAGCTTGCGTTTCAGACATAGTTTTAACATCTGCATCAATATTTTCTTTTAATTCAGATATTTCCAATTCTATTTCTTTTAAATCTCCATCTATTCTAGAGATTCGTTCAGTTTTTGATTCAATAGTATTTTTTGAAATATCAATTACAGATTTAATATTAGATGCTTTTTCTGTTAATTGTTTTTGTGCTTCGCTTTGACTTTCGATTTTTTCGTCTAGTTTTTCTGTATTTAATAGTATCTCTTTACTACTTTGTGAATTTGCTTTTAATTCTTCATTTAAAATTGTTAATTGCGCAGAATTTTGTTCTAATTCTTCAAGAAACTTTTTCAAATCATTTTCATTTCTTTTGATTGTCATTAAATTATTATAGACTTCTTGCGTTTTTAATGATTCAAATAATTCATTGTAAAGTTTAGTGTTTTCTGCTTCTTTTTTTTCGTATTCTAGGCGATCTTTTAGTTCAATTATAATATCATTTAATCTGATTAAATTATTTTGAGTTGCATCTAGCTTTCTAACTGCTTCAGCTCTTTTATATTTAAACTTACTAATGCCAGCTGCTTCATGAAAAACTGCTCTTCTTTCATCTGGATTGTTGCTTAAAATTTGAGCGATTTGACCTTGACCGATAATAGAATATCCGTCTTTACCAATGCCAGTATCCATAAATAATTCCCGTATATCCTTTAGTCTACAAGGATTATTATTTATATAGTATTCGCTTTCACCACTTCTAAAAAGTCTTCTTTTTATTACGACTTCAGAATAGTCTATTGGTATGTAATTGTCGCTATTATCAAATACTAAAGATACTTCAGCCATACCTAAAGCTTTTCTCTTATCAGTGCCCGAAAAGATAAAATCTTCCATTTTATTTCCGCGTAAACTTTTTATACTCTGTTCACCCAAAACCCATCTAATAGCATCGGATATATTACTTTTACCGCTGCCATTTGGTCCTACGATACAGGTTACTCCATTATGAAATTTTATTTCTGTCTTATCGGCAAAGGATTTGAATCCTTGCATAGTAAGTGATTTTAAATACATCAGCTTTCATCCAATTCAATTATATTTTTTGCCTCTTTATCAATTAAAATCTTATACTTATTTATAAAATCACTAATAAATATAAGATTTTCACTACATGGAATAGAACGTAGTTTTATTTTCTTGAGTTTCAAATGTTCATACAGATATTTTTTATTCATGCCCTTATGTCCAGAGATGAGTGAAATATTTCTATTTGAGGCTAAAACTTCTAAATTCTCAAAATTTAAATTTAAACGATTATAAAAATTTAATATAATATCTCGTAAGAATCTTCCTTCTGCAAGTTCTCTAAAGCTTTCATGAAATGGGCCTGCTAAAACATCTTTATCTCTTGCAATTTCATCAGTATTTTGTAAACCTATTCTTATTATGTCTATATTTTTTGCATAGTAGAATGCTATAAGTTTCGAAGTTCTATTTACAGCATCTTCTAATGATAAAGGTTTATAAGTATCAGTTAAAAATTGATCATGAAGCTCAGTATCCTTAATCACTAATGTGGGATAGATTCTTACAAAATCAGGCTTCATATCAATTATTTCACGAGTAGTAAATAGCATAGATTCATAATTTTCTCCAGGAAGACCAATCATTTGCTGTAAACCTAAGCTAAAATATTTATTTTCTCTAATGAGATTTACTGCAATTTTTGAATCTTTTGCACTATGACCTCTATTTGAAAGCCTTAGAACATTGTCATCCATGCTCTGTATCCCCAGTTCGATAATATCTACACCATAATCACATAATTGAGAAAGAATCTCTTCATTTATATAATCTGGTCTTGTAGAAATTCTAATGCTTTGAATGATATTTTTGTCCTTATATGATTTTGCAATCTCAAGCAGCTCTTTTCGATATTTTTGATCTATTGCAGTGAAGCTGCCTCCATAAAAAGCAATTTCTTTTTCTATTTCTTTATTTTTAAAATATGATAGATATTTTTCGATATAATTTGTTATTTCTAACGATGATTTTGATTCTATTTGTCCTGTGATTCGCCTTTGATTGCAAAATACGCAATCTTGCGGGCAGCCCAGATGCGGAACAAATATGGGAATAATATTTGTTTTTTTCATTCTACAATATCCATAGCCTTTAATGCGAAATATGCTGCTGCCTGCTCTGCTTTTTTAATAGAGCTTCCTTTTCCTTCGCCAACAATACGATCATTAATTTTTAACGATATTGTATATACAGTATCATGTTGAGAGCCTTTTTTACTCACTACTTCATATCTGAAATTATTTTCATGAATTCTTTGCATCTCTTCATGAAATAGAGATTTATAATCGAAAAATAAATCTCCTGAAATGAATAGTTCTTTCATATATTTATCATATAGATTTAAAAAGACTTTGGCAGATATATCATAATTAGAATCGATAAACACTGCTCCTATAACTGCTTCTAAGGCATCAGAAAGAATTGAAGGTTTTTCATAGCCTCTGTCCTTAGTTTCTCCTTTGCCTAATAGTAAATAGTCTCCTAGATTGATAGAATTAGCTATCATAGCAAGGGCTTTTTCATTTACAATTTCTGTGCGTTTATTAGATAAAATGCCCTCAGTCTTTTGTGGGGAATTTGTAAATAAATATGCAGCAACGGCCAAATCAATTACTGCATCGCCTAAGAATTCCAGTAATTGATTGTCCGTTTTAATAATTTCTTTATTTTCATTTAGAAAAGAACTATGCGTCAAAGCATTAATTAATAAATTAATATCTTTAAAATTATAGTCTAATTTTTTACATAGTTCTTTATATTTTTCTATATCATTTTTTGATTTCATTAGTCTTCTAAATCTTCAATATAGTCTATAACATCGCCTATTGTTCTAAAGTTTTCTACATCATCAGCATCAACTTCTAATTCTAGTTCGTCTTCTAAGGACATAAATAATTCAAAAAGTTCAATAGAGTCAGCATTTAAATCATCTCTAAAATCTAAATCTCTATCTAAATTTTCTGGATCCAAATTAAATTGTTGAGCTATAATTTCTAGTGCTTGTTTTAACATATTAATCACCCTCTATAAGTATTTTTTTAGTTTCTCAATTGCATCGTTATTAATAAAATCTACAATCTGTTTAACACCGTTAAATATTGCGCGTGCATCGCTGCTACCATGCGCTTTGAATACGGGCATATTAAGTCCTAATAATGGAGCTCCGCCCACAGATTCATAATCAAACTGTTCAAAACTTTTTTTCAAAAATATTTTACTATTATTTCTAATATCTTCATTTTCTTCACTTTGTATATTTTCAATCATGACCTTCTTAAGCATCATTGCAGTGCCTTCATAAGCTTTCAGAAAAACATTGCCTGCAAATCCATCAGTAATTACGATGTCTACAATACCAAAAGGCACGTCTCTTGCTTCTATATTTCCAAAAAAGTTTATATGGTCAGAATTTTTTAAAAGTTCGAAACTTTCTTTAGTCAAGCTATTTCCTTTACCAGGCTCTGAACCAATATTTAATAGTCCTACTTTTGGATTATTAATTCCATATACAGACTCTAAATAAGTAGTGCCCATTATTGCAAATTGAAGTAGCATCTCTGCCGTACAGTCAACATTTGCACCTGAATCTAAAAATAGAGTATTGCTATTTAAAACAGGAATAGATGTCACTATTGGGCTTCTCATAATTCCTTCAATTCTCTTTACAAAAAACATTCCTCCAGCTAGTAGTGCCCCAGTATTGCCGGCAGATAAAAAAGCGTCTGCCTCTTTGTTTGCTAGTTTATTCAAACCTACTACTATTGAGGATTCCCTTTTAGTCATAACGGCTTTTGCAGGTTCATCTTCATTTGAGATATTATCTACTGTATTAATTATTTCATAATTGTTTAAAGTTTCGTCTAAAGATTCTAAAGTATTTTTAATTTTATTTTCTTCCCCAATTAAAACTACTTCTATATCTAATTCATTTCTTGCTTTTATAGCGCCCTTTACAATTTCTAAAGGGGCATTATCTCCGCCTGCTGCATCAAATATTATTTTCATTTTTCCTCCATAAATTTTCAATCTAAAATAAATATTATCCTAATCTTTTAGAAATTGCAAGCATTAGGCTATGATTAAATAAAAAAGTGCACCTCCAAATATTTTTAAAATATTTGGGGCACACTTTATTATTCTGCCTCTTTAACTTCTATAACTTGTCTTCCGTTATAGTAACCGCATACCGGACAAACTCGGTGAGGTACTTTTGGTGAATGACAGTTACTGCATTCAGAAACGGTTACCTTGTTAAGTCTGTATGAAGAAGCTCTTCTTTTATTTCTTCTTTGTTTTGATGTTTTCCCCTTTGGAACAGCCATCGATTACACCTCCCTTTAATCCGGCTTAAATGCCGACAAAGCTTCAAGTCTTGGATCAATTGTGAAATCATCACAATTACATTCTTCTTTGTTGAGATCAGCTCCGCATTTAGGACATAGCCCCTTGCAATCCTCTGAGCAAATTTCTCTCATAGGCATTTTGGAAACTATAATATCTCTAACTAATTTTGTAGTATCAATTTTATTATTATCCAGTATCAATAAATCAGAGTTTGGATCCTCTTCGTAAAAGTCAATAAGCTCTGAATCGAGTGGATAAGTACTTTCCAAAGATAAATTCATGCTTCGACTTAATTTTTTCAAACATCTATTGCAATAACAAGTATATCTTAAATCTACATTCGTTTCAACTTCTAAGATATTTGCAATTTTATAGACATAAATATGATACTGTAGGGGCAAATGGATACCTAAGTCTTGTAATTCCTCTGGCAAATTCTCTAGTGTAAAATCGTAATTTGCATCTTTAACATCATCTCTGAGGAATTCTGTTAAGTCTAAAATCATATTATCACCCACAAATCAATACAACTAATTATAATAATAATAATGTCTTTTGTCAATAACTGTGATATTATTATTTTGGTACCTTATCGATTATACTACAAAATAGAGAATTTAACAAAGGTGAATTATGAAAAATTATGCAATTATAGCTGAGTTCAATCCATTTCATAATGGACATAAATATTTAATAGAAAGTATTAAAAAAAATGAAGCAGATGCAAAATTAATTATATTATTGAGCGGAAGCTTTGTTCAAAGAGGAGAACCTGCAATTTTCGACAAATGGTTCCGCACTAAATGCGCATTAGAAAATGGTGCCGATCTAGTATTAGAATTGCCATTTTCTTATTCATGTCAAAATTCAGAATTTTTTGCGAAAGGCGCAATTAAAATTTTACATGAATTAAATATAGTCGATGAAATAGTTTTTGGCTCAGAATCTGGTAATATTTACCAATTATATGATTTATCAAAACGAATTTCAACTGTTTATACTGAATTTAATTATTTAATTGAAGAATATTTAAATAGTGGTTTTTCTTTTATTAAATCGAGAAATATGGCCTTAAAAAGATCTGGGCAATTTACTGACTCTGAAATAGAATTATTAAATAGTCCTAATGATATTTTAGCTTTAGAATATATATCTGCAATAGATTATTTTAATAGCGATATAAAAAGTCAGAGTATAAAACGAAATATTTCTAAATCTTATAAATCGGCAACAAAACTCAGGAAGAATTTATATAATAATAAATCAATTAAATCTTATCTTCCTTATAAGTTAAATCCAGACATTTATCTGCCTGATTATAAATCACTTTTTGATATAATTAAATATAAATATCTGATAGTAGAAAATGTAAAAAATTATAGGCCAGACGATGAAGATGGCCTAGTTAATAGAATAAGAAATACTCTATTAACGACTGATGATTTTAATGATTTTATAGAAAAAGCTCATCATAAGCGTATAACGAAAGCCAGATTGAAAAGGCTTATATGCAATCAGATTTTAGAGCATGATTTTGACATTGTATATAATTCATTTGCTCAAAAAAATGCCTATATTAGAGTCTTGGGCTTTAATTCTGATGGTCAAAAGCTGATAAATCAAATTGATAGTAAGCAAAATATTATTACTAAATTTTCAAATATTAAAAAAATTAAAGACGAAAATATTAAAAATATTGCCTTATCTGAATTGAAGGCTTCAAATCTCAGATCTATACTTTGTGGTGAAAAAATTAATAGGGACTTTTTGACAAGTCCCGTTAAACAAATTTAATCTTTACTAAATATTATAAAAGCCTGTCCATCAACTAAATCTATTTTAGCAGGATGGCTTTTTATTTTATTGCTGATTCCTAGAGAAGTCCCAAATGGAATAATGCCCTCTTTCAATTCATATTCTAGATTATAGGTACTAACTTTTACATTTTCACTATAAGGAATTATAGAAATATAATCATAATCTTCTTCTTTAATTTCTAAATTTTTATCGCAGTAAGTAATCTTATTATTATTGTTAACTAAATATATTTTAATACCTGCATCTGAATATCTTTTTAACATCAATATATTTATTAATGAATGATCGGCCCTACTGCCATATCCGCCTAATATTTTAATATTCTTAAAACCTTTTTCAATCGCATGCTCAATTGCCAATTCTGTGTCTATAAAGTCTTTCTTAGTGGGATATTTCAATACGTTTAAATTGCTATTTAGTTGTTCTTTATTTTTTATACTATCAAAATCCCCTAGTAATATGTCTGGCTTTATATTTAGATTGGCTATAGAATCATATCCACTGTCTGCACAGATAATATATTTGGAATTATTAATTTCGCGCTTTATTAAATTAGGACTTAGCATATCTCCGCCCGTTAGTATAACTGCTGTCATTTAATAAGACCTTTATAATATTTTGTTGTTTCGTAAATATCTTCTGAATTAAATATTCCAGACCCTACGACGAAGGCGTTTGCTCCTGATTCTTTTACTTTGTTGATATTTTTATCTTTAATACCGCCATCAACTTGAAGAATAATATCTCTATCTCCTATCAACTCTCTTGCTCTTTCAATTTTTTTATAAATAGATTCTATAAATGACTGGCCACCAAAACCAGGATTGACTGACATTAGCAATAATAAATCTATATCATCAATAATATAGTCCAAATACTCCAAAGGAGTAGAAGGGTTCAACACAACACCAGCTTTTTTACCCAATTGTCTTATAGTTTTTAAATGTCTTTGTAAATGAATTGTAGATTCAGGATGAATAGTTATATAGTCGCATCCTGCGTCTGCAAATTGTTCTAAATAATTTTCAGGATTCATAATCATAAGATGAGCATCAAATGTTAAATCCGTCAATTTTCTAAGATCTTTAATCATCTTTGGACCAAAAGTAATATTAGGCACAAAATTTCCATCCATTATATCTAAATGTATAGTATCTGCTCCGCCTTTTTCCAAAAGTTTTATATTTTCTGATAATCTTGTAAAATCAGATGACAGTATAGATGGTGAAAGTAAATTCATCAGTATCTCCTTTTATTTCTTATAGCTTCTAAATAATTTTTATAATTTTCATATCTCCACTTTGCAATTTTTTCTTGTTCAACGGCCATTTTAACAGCGCAATTAGGCTCTCTATCATGCAAGCAATTATTAAATTTACAGTTTTCAGATAAATTATAAAAATCTGGATAGTAATATTTTAATTCTTCTGCATCATCAATAAATTCTAGTTCTAAAGAGCTGTAACCAGGCGTATCGAATACAAAAGTTTCATTATCTAAAATCAAAAGCTCTACATGCCTAGTAGTATGCTTTCCTCTCTTCGTTTTTTCACTAATTTCACCAGTTTGCAATTTATTATCTACAAATTGATTTAATAATGTAGATTTTCCAACGCCTGAAGGTCCCATAAGCGCAGATGTATATCCTTTGAATTTGTCATAAATAAAGGTTAAATCACTATCTTCATAAACACTTATAGCATAAGCCTCAATATCAGATTTGCGATAATCTAAAATCAATTTATCAGCCCATTGCCTATTTAATTCAGATTTGTTTATTAATACAATAGGTTTAGTATCGTAATAATAACTTTGAACAATCATTTTATCTAATAGGCTTAAGTCTATATCGGGATCATTTATGCTAAATACGATAAAAGCTTTGTCTACATTTGCAACTGGCGGCCTTAAAAACAAATTCTTTCTCGGAAGAATTTCCACAATATAACCTCTCATCTGTTCAGTTTCTTCCAATATGCAATTGTCGCCCACGATAGGACTCTCAGCAGTGTTTCTAAATAAGCCGCGGGCTTTACATTCGTAAATACCCTTTAAAGTTTTTACATAATAAAACCCGCCTATGCCTTTAATAATTTTTCCTCTTATCATATTTATTGTTGAAATGATTGTGCAAGTACTCCGTCTACATAGACTTCAAACACTGCACCGGCCTTTCCTTTAACCGAAATTGTTGTAGTCTTATCTGAAGTATTGACAGATTTTTCATAAACTGTTTCGGAACTACCGTCTTGAGTTCTCAATACTTTTATTAATACTTGATCTTTGTCTTCTGGCAATAGTATTGTAAATTTAGTTTCCTTCAAAGATGGTTTTGGAGTTTCGATCGGTTCTTTAGGTTTCTCTTCTTCAGGCTTCTTGTCAGGTTTTTTATCGTCATTTTGATCTTCGTTATCTGTGGGCTTATTTTCTTCTGGTTTGCCATCGTCTAGGCCGGCCTTCTTTTTGTCAGCCATATTGCCAATAACGACTGTCAAATCTACCCTCGTGCCTTTTTTGACTTCAGCACCAGATGTATATTCTTGTCTCATAATATCATTTTTATCATACATATCTGTATAATCTTCAGAAATTTTGCCTACTTTTAATCCTAATCTATTAATTACATCTTTTGCTGAATCTAGCGATAAGCCAAGTAGCGAAGGCATCGTGACAAGCTTATCACTTTTTTCATCGTCTGTATTATCATCTGTTTCCTCAGTATCAGTTGGGTTTTCATCTTCTTCAGTATCGTCTAAATTATCTTCTATGTCTTCTCCATAAGCTTTAGTGACTACAATATTGACAACAGAGCCCTCTTTAGCAGCACTAAGAGCTTGAGGATCTTGTTCTACGACAACTCCTACATTTAAATCTGAATCTTTTTCTAATTCCATATATGAGACTTTAGGGAAAAATCCAGCTAGAGCTAATTCATGCTCAGCATCTTTAAGCTCTTTATCTACAACAGATGGCACTTCTATTAAGTCCGGAGAAGAATTTACATCTAATTTCAGAACAAAATTCTTTTTAACATTTGTACCTGGGGACGCATTTTGACTTACTACTTGGCCAGGTTCAAACTTCTCGTTTCTGACCATATTGATCTCATATTTTAATCCCAATTCGTCCAATTTAGACTCAGCTTCTTCTTGAGTTAAAGATACTAATTTTGGAACTTTAACTTCATTGCTATTTGTACCAGATGTACTCATCATCGTAGTTAATACATAAAATCCAGCTGTAGCAATTCCAAATGCTAGCACAATACCAAGTATTATGCCTAAAATTGATTTACCAATTGAGCTTTTTTTCTTTCTCGGTCTGTTTTCGATTCTATCTTTGCCTCCACCTGTAGTATATACATGTCTATTTCTAGTCGATCTATTATTAGTTTTTTCATTAATATCTCCAACAGGTACTGCGTTCATATAAACTGTATCATCAGAGACAGTTTCTGTATGTGAAGATGAATTAAGTTTATTTAAATCTTCTAAAAGCTCTCCCATGTCGTTATATCGCATTTGTGGATTCTTTTCTGTCATCTTCAATACAATTCGATCCACATCGACAGGAATTGCTCTATTTAATGTAGAAGGTTTCACAATGTTTTCCTGAACTTGTTTTAAAGCAATACTAATGGGACTATCTGAGTCAAATGGAACTTGTCCCGTAAGCATTTCAAAAAATACAATACCCAAAGAATAGATGTCACTTCTAACGTCTGTGGCATTTCCTCTGGCTTGCTCAGGTGAGAAGTAATGTACTGACCCTAAAATATCATTTCCAGCAGTCACAGTGGCATTATTAGCAGCCTTAGCTATTCCAAAGTCTGTTACTTTCATCTGTTCGTCATTGGTGACCATAATATTTTGAGGCTTTATATCGCGATGCACTATATCATTTTCGTGAGCTTTGCTCAAAGCTTCAGCAATTTGAATAACATAATTTACTGCTTTTTCAACGGTCAGTCCGCCAGTTTCACGAATTAAATCTTTTAAAGTTTTTCCGTTTATATATTCCATTACTATATAGTAAACTGTTTTATGATCTTCGTCCTCAAAACCAACATCAAATACATTGACAATATTAGGGTGTGTCAATTTAGCTGCGGAATGTGATTCCCTTTTAAATTTTTCAACAAATTCCACATCGTTTACAAAATCTTGTTTGAGAATCTTTAAAGCTACAATCCTATCAAGTTTTTTATCATGAGCTTTATAGACATCGGCCATCCCGCCTCCGCCTATTCGCTCTAAAATCTCGTATCTATTGCCGAGTAAACTTTCTATCACTAAAATACACCGCCTTCCAATTCGACAATAATTAATGTTATATTATCATTGCCGCCTTTTTCTAAAGCCATTTCTACTAGTTCTTTACCTAGTTTTTCTAAATTATTATGTTTCTTGTAAGTTTCAAATAGTTCTTCATCTGTTACTAAATTTGTCAAGCCATCAGTGCAAATTAACAGTGAATCGTCATGCTGATATTTATATCTAATCAAGCTAATATCTAAACTTTCATTAGTTCCAACAGCATTAGTTACAACATTGCGTTTTGGATGAGTTTTTGCCTCTTCCGGAGTAATTTCTCCTAATTTGATTAATGAATTAACCAATGTATCGTCTTCTGTAATTTGAACTATTGCCGAAGGATTTAAAGTATAGCATCTACTATCTCCAACATGAGAGATTAAAATTGTGTCATTATAGACATAGGCCATAGTAAAAGTTGTGCCCATACCATTATAATCTGGATCTTCTTTTGATTTTAAATAGATTTCTCGATTAGCTATACTAATCGCCTTTACAACATCATCTTCGAGTTCTTTTATATCTTGATAAAAGTCGACTCTTTGTAAATTTTTATTGACTATATCGACGGCCATTTTGCTGGCAACTTCTCCTGATTTGTGCCCGCCCATACCGTCAGCAATAATAAATACCGGTTTTAGCATATCGTTGGAAATAAAATATGAATCTTCATTTTTTGGTCTAATCTTTCCAATATTGCTAATTGCATAATAATTCAAAAGTTATTCACCTTCTTTAATATATCTTCTTCTAAGTTGACCACAAGAAGCATTAATATCTTGTCCCAGTTCGCGTCTTATTGTGACATTAATACCTTCTTTTTTAAGTTTATCTCTAAATCTTATTATATCATGATTACTACTTGCAATTCCATTATATTCCTCAATTGGATTTAAAGATATTAAATTTATAATACATTTTATGTTTTTCAACTTTTGTTTTATAATTTTTACATCTTCAGTTCTATCATTGACACCAGAAATTAATGTATATTCAAATGTAATTCTATTATTTGTTAATTCATTATACTTTTTTGAGAAAATTAATATATCATCTATTGAATTGACTTTCTCAATTGGCATAATTTTTTTACGCCTATTTGAATCAAAACTATGAACTGAAATTGCAATATTTATGGGTATATCTTCATCTAGTAATTTGTACATCTTATTTAAAATACCGCAAGTCGACAGTGTAAAATTTCTATATCCTAAATTTCTTCCGCGTTCATTGTGTAGTAATTTAGTTGCTTTAATTATATTATCATAATTATCTAGAGGTTCACCACTACCCATATATACGATATTTCCAATATTTTCACCCAAAAATCTTTCGCTTTCGTATAATTGCGAGCAAATTTCAAAAACTTCCAAATTTCTAATAAGACCTTCTTTAGTCGAAGCGCAAAAACTACAGCCCATTTTGCAACCAACTTGTGTTGAAACACATAGACTATATCCATGCTCATATTTCATAATAACGCCTTCAATTATATTATTATCAGGTAATCTGTAAAGGATTTTTTTCGTTTCGTCTAATTTAGATTCTAAAATGTGAATTATTTCTATCTTACCAATCTCGAAGTGTTCAGAAAGTTTTTTTCTAAATGCTTTGGGCAATAGATTCATTTTATCTATACTATTTATATTATGTTTATGTATAAATTCAAAGATCTGTTTACCTCTATAAGCTTTTTCTCCTAGAGATTCTGAAATTTTAGATAACTCTTCAATGGTATAATTATTTAAATACTTAGCCATCTTTTCTCCTCATCTTGGCAATAAAAAAGCCATCGGTATTGTGTTTTAAAGGATCAAATTTTATAAAGTTTTCAACCATTTCAAACTCATTGTTATTTTCTAAAAATAGATTTATCACTTCTTCATTTTCCAAATAATTTATAGTACAAGTGCTATAAACTAATATGCCATCCCTTTTTACGTAATTCTTGGCATTTTTGAGAATCCGTTTTTGCATCGCAACTAGGCTTTTAATCTTTCCTTCATTAGTAAAAATTTTGATTTCTGGTTTCTTTCTAATTAAACCAAATCCGCTGCAAGGCACATCACATAATACAATATCATATTTATTTTCTAATTGCTTATCAAATTTCATAGCATTAGAAACTTTAGTGTTGATGTTTTTAATTCCTAGTCTTTTGGTATTTTCTATTATTAGATCCAATTTTTCATCATTAATGTCGAAACAATCTATTTGTCCTTTGTTAGAAAGCTTTTGTGCAATATGCCCAGCTTTCCCTCCTGGTGCAGAACATAGATCTAAAATTTTCATATCTGATTTATATAAAAGATTGTCTGCCAAGGCCATAGAGCTCTCACCCTGGGCGTAAATAAATCCTGATTTGAAAGCCTTACTTTCAAAGACTCCACTAGGATTTGTAATAATAATTCCATCATTGCTTATTTTAGATTCTATAGCATTATAGCCTTCCGATATCAAATTTTCAATTAAATTTTCTCTATTAATTTTTAAAGTATTTACTCTAAAAGATGTCTCAGCTTCATTATCGAATGCTTTCAATAAATCCTCCAGAGAATCACCAAATTCTTTATTCCAAAGATTTAACAAAAATTTTGGATAAGAGTATTTTAACGAAAGATACTCTAATCTTTCATTAGTTTCAATTTTGAGATAGAAATCTTTTTTTCTCAATAATTGTCTCAAAATAGCATTCACAAACTTGCTACTACCTATATTGCTATATTTTTTTGTCAATTCTACAGCTTCATTAATAACAGCATAATCGGCGCTTTGTTTTCTAAAGCATAATTCATAAATCGCAATACGCGATATATTTAACACGATTGGATCAATTTTTTCTAATGGTCTATTAGAAAGCTTACTAAAGATATAATCGATGTAGTATAGATTTCTTGTCGTACCATATACAATATCTCTAGCCATTCCAAAATCTTTATAATTATTAAAAGTAATATCTTTTGGAAATGATTCTTTAATAAAAGATTCATTATTTACTACATTCATTAATGTTTTAAGAGCATAATTCCTAGCATTTTCCATTTACTTACCTAATATTTTTCCTTCTTCTAGTGAATTGCCTAATAAAAATTCTTCAGTTTTCATAGGCTTTTTACCAGGAAATTGCAATTCTAAAATTTGAACTAGCTCATCTTTAGCAGCAATAATAATCTCTTTTTCTCTCGATTTTACTATCGTTGCACTTTTATATTTTTTATTTTCAATCCCGGTTAATCTTGCGTCTGTTATCTTGAACTTAGTACCATCATATATTGCTGTAGCTCCAGGTTTTTTAGACATAGCTTTAACTAGATTCACTAAATCTTTTGCCAACATATTTTCAAAATCGAGCTGAGTAATATTTTTATCAAGGCATGGTGCCAAAGTTACTCTTTCTTCATCTTGCTTTCCGCCATTTTGCCAATTGGATTTATCGTCTAGATATTTAATTATCAATTCAGCTCCTATTTCAGAAAGGCTTGCATAAAGTTCATCGTAGTTTTTATCGCCTATTTCTATTTCCTTTTGAATATAAACTTCTCCTCCATCGAGAACTTTAGATACTTTCATAATTGAGATTCCTGTTTTTTTGTCGCCGTTCATAATTGCATAATTTATAGGTGCCGCTCCTCTCCATCTGGGCAAGAGAGAGGCATGAATATTTACAATATTTTCTTTCGGAATATTTCTAATAGCTTTTCCTATAAATTGGCCATATGCTGCAACGACAATAAAATCGGGCTCTAAGCTTGATATTTTCTCAATCGATTCTTCAGAATTAATATTATCAGGCTGATAAAGCTCAATATCATTTTCAATAGCATATTTTTTTATAGGTGAAAATTCAATTTTTTTACCTCGACGATTAATTCGATCTGGTTGACAAACGACTAATTTAAGATCATAATTCTTATTAATTTTATCTAATGCCTTCAAACCAAAATCGGGAGTACCCATAAACACAATTTTCATATTATATTTGCTCCTCTGTATCTTCTACTAATTCAAAAATTTCTTCTGCAATATCAATATAGAGTATACCATCTAGATGATCGATCTCATGGCAGATTGCTCTTGCCAAAAAGTCGTTTGCATCTAAGGAGTTTTGATTGCCTTCTTCATCCATATATTCTACTTTTATAGTCTTTGGTCTAATTACATTACCACTTCTATTTGGGACGCTCAAACAACCTTCCAAACCCAGTTCTTTTCCGTCACTTTCTATAATTTTAGGATTTATCATTTTATAAACATTGCCATCTCCAATATCTACCACGATAACACGTCTTAAAACTCCAATTTGAGGCGCAGCTAAGCCAACGCCTTCCGCTTTATACATTGTTTGTGTCATATCCTCTAATAAAATCTTAATTCTATCATTAATTTCATCAACTGGCCTTGAAACCTTTCTCAAGACAGGATCTAAATCAGTTTTTATTTTTCTTATTGCCATATTCCTCACCATTATTCTAAATTTATATCTACATATATACCATTAATATTAAGATTATATTCATTCTTAATACATACCCTATATACAATAGACTTTAACTTTTCAGCATTTGTAAAATCAGATATTAAATCTATTCTATATCTATACATTTCATTAATCTTTTTTATAGAATCGGGATGCGCTGGTCCGTTAATTTTGATTCCATCAGGTTCTTCTAGTACATTTTTATATATATGCATAAACATACGCTTTGATGTGTCTATAACTTTTTGTTCATTTTTCCCGCTAATATATATTGTTATCAATTGTGTAATTGGTGGATATTTAAACTGCTTTCTTATCTCTAGTTCATTGAGATAAAAGCCTTCATAATCATGATTCTTTGCAAATAATAAGCTATAGTGTTCGGGATTATATGTTTGGACTATCACATCGCCTCGTTTATCACTTCTGCCTGCTCTTCCGGCCACTTGCGTTATTAATTGAAAGCTCTCTTCTGCCGAATTATAAAATGGCATATTAATTGATGTATCAGCTGCCATAACACCAACTAAAGAAACATTGGCAAAATCGAGCCCCTTTGCAATCATCTGCGTACCTATCAAAATATCAATTTCTTTATTTTTAAATGAATCTAATATCTTTTTATGTCCATATTTAACTCTTGTAGTATCTCTATCCATCCTAGCAATTTTAAAATCAGGGAAAAATTCTTTGGTGATTTGCTCAATCTGCTGTGTCCCGATGCCAAAATATTTTATCAAACTACTACCACATACAGGACATTTATTATATTCTCCAATTGTTTTCCCGCAATAGTGACATTCCATAGTCTTAGTGTCTTTGTGATAAACCATAGAAACATCACATTTATCACATTTAACAATATGACCACAAGCTCTACAAGACACAAAATTTGAATATCCTCTTCGATTTAGAAATAAAATGATTTGTTCCCCTTTTATAAGCGCTGTTTTCATCGCCGAAAGTAAATCATATGAGAAGATAGAATTATTTCCGGCCTTTAACTCTCTTCTCATATCTACAATATTTACTTTAGGCATTAATGTATTCATTGCACGATTTTTAAGTTCCAGCAATTGATACTCGCCTTGCTGTGATCTGTAATAGTCGCCTAAATTGGGAGTTGCACTGCCTAATACTAATTTGGCGTTTTTAGCACAATTTACTCTATATTTAGCTATGTCTATAACATTGTATTTTAAGTTTTCACTCATTTTATATGAATTGTCGTGCTCTTCATCAATAATGATTATACCTAAATCTTTAATAGGAGCAAATATAGCCGATCTGGCACCTATTACAATTCTTACTTGTCCTAATCTTATTCTCTCCAGTTCGTCTGATTTCTCAGACTTACTAAGTCCAGAGTGTATAACTCCTATGATTTTTCCAAATCTACCTCTAAATCTTTCGACCATTTGTGGCGTTAAACTTATTTCAGGTACTAATACTAATGCATTTTTATCTTCTTTTAAAATATCTTCAATCAATTGTAAATATACTTCTGTTTTTCCGCTACCAGTAACGCCGTGCAATAAGAACAGTTTTTCATCAGACGCTTTTATTTTTTCATAAGCATTTGTTTGTTCTTCGTTTAATTTATGTTTAGGATATGTTTTTGGTGTATCTAAGAATACATCTCTAAAATCTCTGAGCTTTGTTAATTTTAATATTCCCTTTGCTTCTAAGTTTTTTAATAAAGATATATCTATGCCGTATTCTTTTTTTAATTCATTATATTTTAATTCAATATCTTCGCTATAAAGTATCTCTAAAGTTTGAATCTGTCTTGTGGCATTTCTTGCCAATTTAGCAAAAGCTAATTCTCTATCCATAAGAATTTCTATTTTATAATCATAGATTTTATGGGTATTCTTAACAGAAGTTGTCTTCAAATCAATATAACCGAGATTTTCTAATTCGTCAATCTTTTCTTTCAGAGAATTATCTTTTAAAATATTTATGATTTCATCTGATGATTTATTTAAAAGTTTATCTATAAAATCTTTAGTTTCTACTGAATCGATTGTTAAATATTTTTTACCTTTTAGAAACAAATAATATATATCTTTGATATCTCTAGATATTATCGGTTCAAAAGCTTTAGCATAAGTTAAAAGATAAAATTCTTTCATCCAAAGTCCTAGCTTAATCAATTCTTTATCGATAATAGGACGATAATCTAATATATTTATAATTTCTTTAATCTTAAAGTCCTTATCTTCAATAGTTTCTCTTATATTTAAAACTAGTCCATAAGTTAAAGAATTGGAAAAATTAATACTTACTCTTTTGCCTATTTCAATATCTTTTGTTAAATTTTCGGGGACCTTGTATGTGAAAAGTCTATCTAAAGACAGTACATTTCTATTTATTAAAAGATCTACATACATAAAAAAATCACTATCCTCAAAGAAAAGAGATAGATATCTAATCTATCTCTTTATATAAATTCTTTATATTATCTAAAATTATATCAGCTAATTCAACTTTTTGCATCTTTGGGAGCTGAATATTTTCTCCATTTTCAAAAATAATTTCAGCAATATTGGTATCGTGACCAAATCCTGCGTCTTTAGACTTCACATTATTAGCAACAATAAAGTCTAGATTTTTAGATTCGATTTTAGCTTTTGCATAATGGTGTAAATCCTTAGTTTCTGCTGCAAAACCTACTAGAATTTGTTTTGTTTTATGCTCGCCTAAGTATTTTAATATATCAGGCGTTCGTATAAGTTTTAAACTTAAATCATCGCCTGTTTTTTTCATCTTATCTTCATAAACATTTTCTAATTTATAATCAGATACAGCGGCAGACATAATCACAGCATCTACATCTGGATAAATTTCTTTTGCTGCTTCAAACATCTCATCAGCAGTATCAACTCTGATCACATTATCAATACCTTCAGCTTCTATGGACAATTTACCTGCTAAAAGAACAACTTCTGCCCCTCGATATTTTGCTCTTTTTGCAATGGCATAGCCCATTTTTCCGCTGCTATGATTTGTAATATATCTAACTGGATCTATAGGAGCAATTGTAGGACCTGCAGAAACTAAAACTTTCATACCAGCTAAATCTTTTTTTGTAAAAAACTCATCTAGATAGTTATAGATCTCAATTCCTTCAGCCATTCTCCCGTCGCCATAATCACCGCAAGCTAAGAAACCAGAGTTAGTAGATAAAAATTTGAAACTTCTAGATTTTAAAACTTCTAAATTCTGGATAGTTGCGGGATTATTCAACATATTGCTATTCATTCCAGGAGCTAATATGACAGGTGCTTTAGTAGCCAATACAGTGGCAGTGAGTAAATTGTCTGCAAAGCCGTTTGCAATCTTAGCAATCGTATTGGCAGTTGCAGGTGCAATCAAAATTGCATCAGCGATTTTTGCCAGATGAATATGCTCCACAAACCTTTCGTCTACAGGGTCAAAAATGTCTAGATGGACAGGATTATTTGACATTGTCATAAATGTGAGAGGTTTAATGAATTCTTGAGCATCTTTAGTCATTATTACATGGACATTGGCCTCTGCCTTTCTCAATCTGCTAATTGCATCTAAAACTTTGTAGATTGCTATGCCGCCACATACACCAATAACTATATTCTTATTCTTTAGACTGTTCATCTTCTTCATCTGCTATTATTTCAGTTTGTGGTTTTGTGTCGCGTTCCAAAGTTTCACTTTCATTTGTCAATTCTAAAGAAATATCAGTTAGTTTTAAATTTGAATTTTTGTTCTTTGCAAAACCAATTTCGCCTTCCATAATCTCCTTATACGCGATTGAAACTGGATTTTCATTTTCATATTCAGTTAAAGTTGCACTCTCCTCAACTATTTCCCTAGCTCTTTTAGAAATTAACATAGTTAGAGAGTATCTACTATCTGCTACTTTTTTTATATCATCAAATGATCTAATATACATATTTACCTCTTTTCTGTTACATTTTCCTTTATATTTTCATGCCGTTTAACTCTAAGTCTTTCGGCTACGATAATCGCTTCAATATCTTCTACAGCCTTCTCCACAACATCATTAACGACAAAATAATCGTATTCGTCAACGAAATCCAACTCTTTAAAAGCATTTGCAAATCTAGTTTCAATATCTTTTTCAGATTCAGTTCCACGTTTTATAATGCGATTTCGAAGTTCGTCCATAGTGGGAGGAATTAAAAACACAAATACGGCCTCTTTGTATCTTTCTTTAATTTGCAAAGCTCCTTGAACATCAATTTCTAATAAAACAATCTCGCCTTTTTTAATCTGCTCAAATACAAATTCTTTAGGAGTCCCATAATAATTTGTATGCACAAAAGCATGTTCGAGCAATTCATCATTAGCAACCATTTCTTCAAATCTTTCTTCACTGATGAAAAAATAATTCTCTCCATCTACTTCATTAGGTCTGGGTGCTCTAGTAGTTATTGAAGTTGAAAATACTATATCTTTAGCTCTTTTCATCAAAGCTTCGCTAACGGTGCCTTTTCCAGACCCTGAGGGCCCTGAAAGCACCAATAAAAATCCTTTGCTCATTTTTTGCCACCATCCTCGATTATTATTCATAATAAACCTATTCTATATTCTGTATTTGTTCACGCATCATTTCAACAATTGATTTTAATTCGATAACTGTATTAATTATCTCAGTATCTTGTGATTTACTTCCAATAGTATTTATCTCCCTATTGAATTCTTGGATAATAAAATCAAGTCTTTTTCCGATAGGATTCATTCCAGTTAAACATGAAGAAAATTGATCTATATGACTATAAAGTCTTGTCAACTCTTCGTCAATACTCAATCTATCAGTATAAAATACAATCTCATTATACAATCTATCTTCAATTAAATCTAGATTAAAATCTTTTAATCTCTCTTCGACTCTTTCAGTTAAACTCTTAATATTCTCTTTTAAAGCAATTGGTGCTCTATTATTTATTTTATCAATATTTAATTTGGCGATTTGTAGTTTTTCTTTTAAATCATTATTTATATTTTCACCCTCGCAAACTTTCATGGATATCATTGAATCGATAGCTGAATCTAAGCAAGAAAATATTAATTCTTTTAAACTTTCGTCTTTAGATAAATCAGTTCCGTCGGTTTTCATTATATCTTCCATTAATAAAATATTGCGTAGATTAACATCTTCATCAAGATTTAGTAATGAAACCAAATCTTCGAGAGAATTCTTATATGCAATCGCCTTTGAAGTATTAATGCTTATCTTATTAAGCTCATCATTTAATATATCGAAGTTAATAAAAACATCAATTCTTCCACGACTAATTTTTGCTTTGATTTTAGATCGAATACTATCTTCTAAAAAAAGTAAATTTCGCGGTAATCTAATAGCTGAATCAAAATATCTTTGATTGACACTCTTCATTTCAATTTTTATATTAAAATTACCATCAGACATTTCTGATCTGCCGTAACCCGTCATGCTTCTCATTTAATTTGCTCCTATCGTTAGAATATATTTAAATCTATATTGTAAAAATTTCAACTCATGTATACATATTACCATAAAGAGGTAAGAAATATCCAATATATAGAATAAAAATTTATATTTAATAAAGAGTATATTAAAATATATGTAAGATAAATTGAATATAAAAAAAAGCTCTGCAAGTTTAACTTACAGAGCTAACCGGCGAATCCCTTTTCTCCCGGATCGTCTCCAATCAGGTACCTTTGGCGTTTA
>JAUNVH010000015.1 GCA_030537765.1 Tissierellia bacterium
TAATTTCGGCTCTTATTATTTTATAAAATGCAAACTAATTGCTAAGAGCACTTAAACTATATACTACGGTGATTTTTCATGCTATAATTTTATAGTTAAGAGTATAATTTATAAAGATTGGAATGTGGGATAAATGGAAAAAAGAGAAGACTTAAGAAATATTGCGATAATCGCCCATGTCGACCATGGAAAGACTACATTGGTCGATGCAATGTTAAAGCAGTCGGGCGTATTTAGAGAAAATGAACAAGTTAAAGATAGAATAATGGATTCAGGTGATATTGAAAGAGAAAGAGGAATTACAATCCTTTCCAAAAATACCTCAATTCGTTATAAAAATACTAAGATAAATATAATAGACACCCCAGGACACGCTGACTTTGGTGGCGAGGTGGAACGAGTTTTAAAAATGGTGGACGGCGTATTGCTGCTTGTAGATGCATTTGAAGGACCTATGCCACAGACTAAATTTGTTTTAAAAAAAGCTTTCGATTTAAATCTTAAAGTAATAGTTTTAATTAATAAAATAGACAGACCAGATGCCAGACCTGAAGAAGTTATTAACGAAGTTTTAGATCTATTCATTGAACTTGGAGCAGGCGAAGATGCGCTAGATGCGCCTTTCGTATTTACATCGGGAAAACGAGGCTTGGCATCACTCGATGAAAAACTTGGCGATTCAATGGAAATTCTTTTTAAAACAATTATAGAAAATATTCCAGCGCCAACAGGCGAAGAGAATAAGCCGCTTCAACTTTTAATTTCTAGCATCGATTACAATGATTATGTTGGAAAAATTGGGATTGGAAAGATTGAGCGCGGAAGAATTTTTAAAAACGAAAATGTCTTGCTTTTAAATAGAGAAAAACCCGATATGCAAAGAAAAGTTAAAATCGCAAATTTATATGAATTTGATGGGCTAGATAGAGTTGAAATTGAGGAGGCAAAATTTGGTGCAATTGTTGCAGTATCCGGCATTGACGATATAAATATAGGTGATACTATTTGTGACGAACAGATGCCTGAAGCCTTAGAATTTGTAAAAATTTCGCAACCTACTATTGCGATGAATTTTTCTGTAAACGACAGCCCTTTTGCCGGCACTGAAGGCAAATTTATAACTACTAGACAGATTAGAAACAGGCTATTTAAAGAACTTCAAACTGATGTATCTTTGCGCGTGGAAGAAACTATGAGCACAGATTCATTCAAAGTTTCTGGCAGAGGAGAATTGCATCTGGGCGTATTGATTGAAAATATGCGCAGAGAAGGTTTTGAATTTCAAGTTTCAAAACCAGAAGTTTTATTTGACGAAAAAGATGGCAAATTGACAGAGCCAATGGAGAAAGTTTTTGTAGATGTCTCAAATGAGTATTTGGGCTCAGTTATCGATAAACTAGGCAGAAGGAGAGGCGAACTTTTGGCCATAACAGAACCTATTGGGGGATATGCAAAGGCCGAATTTTTAATTCCGGCAAGGGGTCTTATTGGTTATCGTCAAGAATTTTTGACAGACACTAAGGGCGAAGGCATTTTGAATACTGAATTTGCTGGGTATGATTATTATAAGGGCGATATTCCATCTAGAATAGATGGCTCAATTATATCTTTCGATAGCGGAGTGGCAACGGCCTATGGGCTAAACAATGCTCAAGAGAGAGGCCAATTGTTTATTGAACCTGGCACAAAGGTTTATGAAGGCATGGTAATTGGTTCTTCTGCAAAAGGTTTAGATGTAGAAGTTAGTGTCACTAAAGAAAAAAAGCTATCCAATGTAAGGGCCTCAGGTTCAGACGATGCAATTAGGCTTGTGCCACCGATAAAGATGAGCTTGGAAGAAGCGCTAGATTTTATTGAAGAAGATGAATTAATTGAAGTTACACCTGAATCGATTAGGATCAGAAAAAATATTTTAAACAATCAAAAGAGGCATAAGGCAAAGAAGAAAAACTAGGTGATTTAATGCAAGATTTTGTGAAAATTTATTTGCTTTTATTTTCAAGTGTATTTTGGATAAATTTAATTCTCTGCGCTCTAATAATATTTTTAGAGCGCAAAAATCCCACTTCAACTTGGGCTTGGATTATGGCCATTACATTTTTGCCCATTGTGGGATTTGTGGCCTATCTATTTTTTGGCACCGATATTAGCAAATCGAGAGTCTTTAGATCTAAAGAGTATGAAATAGAGCTGACTGAAAGAAGACTTGGCAGAGCGGCAAGGATAAATGCCAGAGATAAATCGCATATAATCGAAATGGGTTATGGAAAATACATGAAAATGATCAAAATGTTTTCAGTTTCTGGCAAATCAATTTTCAGAAAGAGCAATAAATTTCAAGTCTTTAATAATGGTGAAGAACTTTTTGAAACTCTCTATAAAGATATTGAAAATGCAAAGAAATCTATCTATATTGAGTTTTACATAATCAGTAGCGGCAAGCTATTAGATTCTTTTAAAAAGCTATTGATAAAAAAGGCCAAAGAAGGCGTAGATGTAAAAATACTCGTAGACGGAATGGGTGGAAGAAAGTTTAAAAAGCAAGACAGAAAAGAGCTAATAGATGCCGGAGTAGATTTGGGCGTGTTCTTCCCACCTATTTTGGGCAAGCTTCATATAAGATTAAATTATAGAAATCACAGAAAGATTACTACTATCGACAATACCATAGGCTATATTGGGGGCTTTAATTTAGGCGATGAATATATTGGTCTAAGTAAAAAATTTGGCCATTGGCGCGACACTCATCTAAGAGTTAGGGGCGGCGTTGTAGAAGATTTGGAATATAATTTTTTCTCAGATTATAAATTTGCAACTGCTAATCCTTGCGGGAGATATCAAACTAGTATCGAAGATCATAATTTTGATACGCCGGCAAATATTGTCATAAGCGGTCCTGATAATGTCAGGGAGCAAATTAGAGATGGCTATAATATGATGATAAATCAGGCGAAATCTAGAATTTTTATACAGACCCCATATTTTATACCTGATGAGGGCTTGCAAAAATCTCTATTGATTGCAGCTTATTCGGGAGTCGATGTTAGAATTATGGTGCCAAAAAAACCGGATCATCCATTTGTGCATTCGGCGGGGCTGAGCTATTTTGGTGAACTTTTAGAAGCCGGTGCTAGAGTCTATAGATATAGAGAAAACGGTTTTTTACATTCAAAAGTTTTAATTGCCGATGAAGATATATCTTCTGTAGGTACTGCAAATTTTGACGTTAGAAGTTTTAAATTAAATTTTGAAATCAATTGCTTCATATACGATAAAGCCATAAATGAAAAATTGGCAAAAGATTTTTATGAAGATATTAAAAATTGCGACGAATTGACTTTGGAACAGTATAAAGAGAGAGGAAAAATTACAAAGATAAAAGAGGGAATATCGAGACTGCTCTCTCCACTATTATAAATTGAGATTAAATAATATAAGGAGTGTAAAAATGAATAAAGAGATTATAGGAAATTATTTACTTATAAACGGCAAAGAAGAAAGCGCCAAAGATAATGAAATATTTTCAAAGCTGGATAAAGCTCCAATCTATGAAGTATTTACAGTTGAAGATTCGTGCGCAATGTTTGTAGAAAGCCATATGGAAAGGCTAGAGCGCACAGCCAAATCTTTAAATGAAAAACTTGGCCGCGATGAAAACCAAATTGCAAAGGATTTGAAAAAGTTAATAAAATTAAACAGTATTGAACGCTCAAATATCAAGCTCTTGCGTGCGAATATAGATGAAAGAGAATATTATATAATCTATGAAATGACTGCAAAATATCCCGAATCTAAATTTAAAAGAGATGGCATAAAAGCAGTGTTTTATGATTTTGACAGAAAAAATCCCAATATAAAAATACATTTGACCGATTTCAAAAGAGATGTGGCAAATTTTATCGAATCACAAAATGCATTTGAGGCAGTGCTCAGAAGAACTGACGGCGGTCTGCCCGAAGGCTCTAGGACAAATGCCTATTTTATAAAAGATGAAACTGTCTATACATCTCCAGGTGAAGAAGTTTTAAGGGGGATTACTAGGGCCTTAGTCCTGAAGTTGTTAAAAGATTTGGGCATAGAAGTAAAATATCAGACTATAGATTATTCAGAATATGAAAAAATGGACGGAATGTTTTTTTCTGGCACCACAATCGACATAATGCCTGTCAGAGAACTTAATGGAAAAATCTATAATTCGCAAGATTTAGACATAGTAAAAAAAGTCGTAAAGGGCTATGAAGATATGAAGAAAAATTATATCAAGGAGCATAAATGATGGAAAAAAATTTAATCTATCAAGATATTATTGAAGCGAGGGAATTGATAAGAGATCATATTATAAAAACTCCATTACTTAGAGTAAAGGCTTTAGATAAAATTTTAAACACTAAGGTCTATTTAAAATGCGAAAATCTACAAATTACTAATTCTTTTAAATTGAGAGGAGCTCTAAATGCCCTATTACATCTTTCTGATGAGCAAAAGTCATGCGGCATAGTGGCATCTTCTAGCGGAAATCACGCTCAAGGCATTGCATATGCGGCAAAGAAATTAAATATAGATGCAAAGATAGTGATGCCTGTAAATTCTAATATTGAAAAATTAAATAGAGTAAAGAGTCAAAATGTGCCCGTTATACTTTATGGAAAAAATTCTTCACAGAGAGATGAAGAGGCTTTAAGGCTTGTAAACGAAGAGAATAGAGTCTTTATTCATCCATTTAAGAATTTCTATGTAAAGGCAGGGCAGGGCACAATGGCTTTGGAAATTTTAGAAGATTTAGAGCCTGACAATATATTTGTGCCAATCGGAGGCGGAGGGATGATTTCTGGCGTTTCAACTGCAATTAAAACAGTTAATAAAAATATCAAAGTCTATGGCGTGGAGCCAAAAAATGCCGCAAGATATTCAAAGAGCCTTAAAGAGGGGCGCCCCATAGTTTTAGATTCAAACGACACGATTGCCGATGGCACCAGAACTGATAGCGCAGATAAAACAAATTTTGAAATTATAAAGTCTAATGTGGATAAAATCTTAAACGCTTCTGAAGAGAGCATTTTAAAAGCTATTGGTCTAATTGCAAAAGAGGCAAAGCTCATTGCAGAACCTTCGGCCGTTTTAGGAATTTCTGCAGTACTTGATAATAATATAAAATTAAATAGAAATGAAAAATCTGTATTTATTCTGTCTGCTGGCAATATAGATTATAATATTTTGAAAAAAGCCATGGAAAATTAACTATATTTTCATGTAATTGAAACTTATTTGTAATTTTTGTTGGTAAAAAATAAGATATTATATTATTTGGAGGAGATGAGAATATGAAACAGATATTATGCGTATTTTTGGCTGCTTTACTTTTTTTTGCACCGATCAACAATTTAAAAGCCAATGCAAACAATGCTGATGAAAAACTTGATGCCTCATCCGAAATGACTAAAGAAGAATTGATTCTTAAAGTAAAAAAAATATTTAATATAGAAGATTCATTCGAAGAATTTGAAATAGATGAAAGAAAATCCGAAATGGGAAGATCTTATTTTCTAAATTGGAACGACAGCTTAAAAAATATTTCAATCTATGTAAATATTTCTTCAAAAGGCGATATATTATCTTATGAGAAAATCTATAATAATAACAATGACAATAAATTCATATTGCCTGAATTTGATTTTAAAGAGGCAAAACTCAAAGCAGAATCTAAATTAAAAGAGATTCTACAAGATGAATTTAAAAATTTCAAACTCGTAGAAACTGATATCACTGGTCTAAATAGATATACTGGCCTTTATACCTTGATCTATCAAAGATATGTAAATTCAGTTTTAGTAAATGGTGAAGGAATTAAAATTGCAATAGATTCAAAGACGGGCGAAATCATGAGCTATAATCTCAATATGGCCCTAAGTTACTATCTAAAAGATAAATCTATGTTCCAAAATAAAGCCCAAATCATATCTAGAGAAGAGGCATTAGAAAAATATAAAAAATATAATGGACTCTATCTAAATTTACACAGAATTTTAGATTATAGTTCAAATTCTTTATATCCCATTATAAAATATATTCCAGTCTATACAAGGGCATACGATTCTATCTATATAGATGCAAAAACTGGCAAACCAAAGAAGATTTACGATACTTTTGCCTTCGGCGCAGGAGTAGACAAAATGTTAAAAGAAGAATCGGCAAGTAATTTAACCGGAGTTGAAAGAGAAGAACTTAAAAAAGCCGATGTAAAAGTCGATGTAGAAGAGGCCGAAAAGATTTGCAGAGATATTGCAAAGCTATCTAATAAGATGAAATTAGTCTCATCTAGACTTGAAAAATATAATAATGATGCAGATAAATTTTCTTGGACTTTGAAATTTTCTGACGACAATTCAAAATACATTTCAGTAACTATTGATGCAAATGATAAGACTTTAATTTTAATGCAAAGAGATACTGAGATGGAAGCAGATAAAAGCCCAAAATTAGAAGAAGCAATCAAAGTATCAGAAAGCTTCTTAAAGCTCAGAGCAAAAGATATATTAGATAATCTAGAACTGACACCTTTAAGCTATGAATTACAAACAAAAGAGCAAAAAGATCTCAGATATATTAGAAAATTGAATGATAAATTCTATATATTGGAAGATGGAATAAATCTAAGCTTAGGCGGATCAGATGCAGAAATAAAATATTTCAATAGAACTTGGTACGATAAAATTCAAGTGCCAGCGATAAAAGAATTGAAGCCAGAAGAAGCTTATGAGATTCTCTTAGATAAATATGATTTCGATTTGGTCTATACTACAGATTATGAAACAAGAAAATATAATCTTATGTATTCATTCATAAAAGAGGACGAAGCAGTGCTGATCGATGCACAAAGTGGAGAATTTTTAGACAGCTTTGGAAATCCAATTTCGATTAAGAAAAGCGGATACACCGATATCGATAAGGCAAAAGACAAAAAGAAAATTCAATTGCTTTCAGATTATAATATCAGATTCTTAGAATCGGAATTAAAACCTAATGAAACGATAAAACAAAAAGATTTTATGCTTTTGCTTTATGCCATAGATAGAGGAGTATTTTCAGAATCTATAGACTTTGATGAAGTCTACAAGCATTTGGAAAATATAAAATTAATTCATAAAGACGAGATAGATAAAGAAAAATTATTAAATAGAATAGATCTGGCTAAATTTATAATCAGAAAAAAAGGTTTAGAAGACGTTGCAAAACTTGAACATATTTTTAAAGATGTCTATCAAGATGCAAATCGCAATGGATATCTCATATTGGCCGGCAAATTGGGCCTGATAAAAGCCAGCGGAGAAAAAATTCTGCCAGATAAAGAAGTAACTCGAGAAGAGGCGCTTATGATTATATATAATTATCTATTCGATAAATAAAAGATATGAAAGGTTTTACAAATACCTATTTGTGAAGCCTTTTTTATTGCTTAAAAGAGTTGTAATTTTAATAATTAGTATTGTGAAAAAACTTTTATAAAATCTGTATTTTCATTGACGAATTGTGTATTTTGAGCTAAACTTAAAATAAGTAGAAAATTTAAAACGGCTATATAAAAATAATATTGAGCCGTTTTTTATTTTCAGCTTAAATCACAGCATTATTAATTAAAATAATTAATAATAAAGAAAGAAGGGGTTATTTATGAAGAAAAAATTAGCTTTAGTACTGAGCATATTGATGCTCATATCAGTACTAGCAGCTTGTTCCTCTGGTGGAGATAAAGAAGCCGACTATCCAAATAAGCCAATAGAAGTTATAGTTGCTTATAAGGCTGGTGGAGGAACTGATGTTGGTGCAAGAATTTTGGCAGCAGAAGCTGAAAAAGTTATTGGTCAACCAGTAGTTATAGTAAATAGAGAAGGATCAGACGGAGAAATGGGTTATACTGCCCTTGCTCAAGCTAAGCCAGATGGATATACAATAGGCTTTATCAATCTTCCAACATTTGTCAGCTTAACTTTGGAAAGAGATACTAAATATAAGATTGATGATATCACTCCAATTTTAAATCATGTATATGATGCAGGTGTATTAGTTGTTCAGGCATCTTCAGAATGGCAAACATTGGACGATTTTATAGAATATGCAAAGGCAAATCCTGGCGAGATTACAATTTCAAATAACGGAGCAGGCGCATCTAATCATATAGGCGCAGCTCATTTCGAACACGAAGCGGGCATTGAAGTAACTCATGTTCCATTTGGTGGCTCAACAGATATGCTAGCGGCATTAAGAGGCGGCCATGTCAATGCAACAGTTGCAAAAATTTCAGAAGTCGCAGCACTTGCAGAGGCTAATGAACTAAGAATTTTGGCATCTTATACTGAAGATAGACTAGAAAACTTCCCTGATGTTCCAACGATGAAAGAAAAGGGATACGATATTCTATTTGGTTCAGCCAGAGCCTTAGTTGCACCAAAAGATACACCTCAAGAAATTGTAGATTTCTTGCACGATAAATTTAAAGAAGCTTTAGAAAGCGATGCTCATATGGAAAATGCAAAAGATAAAGATTTGCCAATTATGTATATGAGTCCAGATGAATTGTCTGCATATATCGAAAATACAGAAGTTTATCTAAAGGAAATTTCAAATATATTAGATTTATCCAATTAAATTTTAAAATGAATCGGGGGTAATTTATTATTCCCGATTCAAATAATATGGAGGATATTATGAAGAAAGATAATAAACTGGGAATAGCGCTATTAATCCTTAGTGCCGTATTTTTCGGAATGATTTTTAGACTTCCCGACAAAGCGAGATTATATCCGCTTATTGTAACTTCTATACTTGCCGTACTCACAATTATTCATCTTCTAATAGTCAATTTGAAAAAATCTGAAGAAGATGAAAAGACTGGTGAGAAAATTGAAATGAAACAATTATTGACTGTAATCATAGGTAGTTTCATATATATATTTCTAATAGATAAAGTAGGCTACGTTACGACGACATTTTTATACGTTTTAGGACTTTTAATTTTCTTAATCAAAGATATCAAAAAGAGTGTCTTCATAAGCTTAGCATTTATTATATTTATATATATACTCTTTAAGATGGGACTGAAAGTTCCGCTACCTAAAGGATTTTTAATTTAAAGAGGTGAAATAGATGGAATTTGTATTATATGGTTTTATAAATGCAGTTCAGCCCATAAATCTTTTAGCCTCACTTCTAAGTGTAGCGATGGGTATAATGGTAGGAGCGCTTCCTGGATTATCGGCAGCCATGGGAGTTGCGCTTTTGATACCTGTAACTTTTGGAATGCCCTCTGAAACAGCTTTGATAAGTTTGGCAGGCGTATATTGTGGAGCAATTTATGGCGGTTCAATATCTGCAATACTTTTAAAAACTCCTGGAACTTCTTCAGCTGCT
The DNA here is from genome assembly GCA_030537765.1 of Tissierellia bacterium. Lineage (GTDB taxonomy): Bacteria > Bacillota > Clostridia > Tissierellales > Peptoniphilaceae > JAUNVH01. The sequence goes on from JAUNVH010000015.1 coordinate 9,406, forward strand.
GCAACGGCTTTAGATGGCTATCCTATGACTTTGAAAGGTGAAGCTGGAAAGGCGCTCACTACTGCAGTTGTAGCTTCATTTATCGGAGGATTAATATCTTCAGTATTTTTATACACGCTTTCTCCGCCGCTTGCATCATTAGCGCTAAAATTTGGGCCGGCTGAATACTTTTGGTTATCAATTTTTGGCTTGACAATTATTGCTGGCGTAAGTTCCAAATCGATGCTCAAAGGATTGATTTCTGGAGCATTAGGCCTTGTGCTTTCGACAATCGGAATGGATCCAATGCTTGGGGTGCCAAGATTTACATTTGGAAACAATAATTTACTCCAAGGCTTGCCATTTACTGCAACTTTAATAGGCCTATTCTCGATGTCGCAAGTTTTACTTTTGGCAGAGAAAAAAATAAAAGAAAAAGTCAAAGCTAAAGAAATAAAAGATAAAATGGCTCTTAGTAAAGATGAATTAAAACGTATAATTCCATTATCGGCATGGTCGGCCACAATCGGTACAGTGGTTGGCATATTGCCAGGCGCAGGCGGAACTATAGCCAGTTTTATTGGCTATAATGAAGCTCGTAGGCTCAGTAAACAGAAGGAATTGTTCGGAACAGGTATCATAGAAGGAGTAGCAGGTCCTGAATCGGCAAACAATGCAGTGACAGGTGGATCTTTAATACCTACATTGACATTGGGAATTCCAGGTAATAGTGTAACGGCAATATTACTAGGCGGTCTTATAATACAAGGCTTAAAACCAGGACCCGATCTATTTACAGTACACGGAAAAGTCACATATACATTTTTTGCAGGCTTTGTAGTAGTAAATACAATGATGCTAATACTCGGGATTTTTGGTGCAAAATATTTTGCTAAAGTGTCAAATATAAGTGACGATATTTTAATTCCCTTAATATTTTCACTTTCTGTAATAGGCTCATATTCCATAACTAATAATATAAATGATGTATGGGTGATGTTTGCATTTGGAATAATTGGTTATTTCGTTGCCAAGTTCAAATTAAATTCCGCGGCAGTAGTATTGGCTCTAATTTTAGGCCCAATAGGAGAAACAGGCCTGAGGCGTACTCTTATAATGAACCACGGAAATCCGGCAGCACTTTTCCAAAGCCCAATTTCTTGGGTCTTAATAACAATTTCCGCAGCTTCAATATTAATGCCATTAATCTTGACAGTTCTTGGTGGAAAGAAGATAGTTGAAAAAGAAGAATAAACCTAAAACCGAAGCTATAGTGGCTTCGGTTTTATAATGAACAATTAAAAAAATAGATTATAAAAATGAAAAAACTTTTATAAATAATATATAGAAATCTAAATTTCTATTAGACAAAAAGTATGTCCGCAGTAATTTTTAAGGGACATACTTTTTGCCTAATAATTCATAACAAAAAGGAAAATATGAAACTTTAAAAATTTTAAATTAAATAAATCGGCTAATTAGATATTTAATAATTGATAAAATTTCTATTCCAATTAAATAATAACATAAATATTAGATATAATGTTTAAATTGACTAAAAATGTCAATTGACAAATTTTTCAACTTTTTATTTACAATACTTTAATTAGTGATATAATTAAAGTGGTGATAGTATGACTTATAATGAAAATTTGAATTTTTTAATGAAAAAATATGATATAAGGAATACAACTTTGGCGAAAATGACGGGATTTTCTGAATCTTATATAAGTAAAATTCGCAATGGAGTAAATGTGCCTGCAAAAAACAGTATTGCAAGAGAGCAGCTTTTTAAAGCCATGCTCAAATTATTGCCACAAGCTAATAAAGACGAATTACTGGTCTTGAAATCATTAGAAAAAAATGTATTACGAGAAACTAAAAAGAAAACTCAAACTTGTGAAAATTTGTCGCGCTTATTAGTTAGAATTATGGATCTTTTCAATCTGAAAAATGCAGATCTTGCAAAGATTTTAAACTGTTCTCCGTCTTTGATAAGCAAATACCGCACAGGCCATAGGGTGCCCAGTATAGAAAATGAAATAGTTTTGAATATGGCTAGTTATTTTGAAAAGCTAGCGAAAGAAAAAAATTTAGAAAGAGAACTTTTAGAAAGATTAGATATTTGCACTAAAGAGAGTGCCAATTTAGATTTAAAAAATGCAATCTTGGAATCTATAAAAGGAGATGGAACAGATATTAGTTTGATGGATAATATTTTCAATATGATGGAAGATTATCATCCAATTAATATAAATTATTCAAAAATTACTAAGATTATTGAAAGTGCAAATATCTTAAATGCTGAGATTATAAAGAAAACAGGAAAAGAAGGGCTTAGAAAACATGTTTTGCTATTTTTATCTTTATGTGCCAAATCTGAAGAAAAATTGGAGATTAAACTATTTTCAGATCAAAATATGGAATGGATGACTGAAGACAAGGAGTTTTTTGAAATTTGGAGACTGTTGATGCTTGCCATATTGAACTCTGGACATAAAATTAAAATTGTGCATAATACTTCTAGAACTAAAGAAGAGCTTTTTTCTGCACTTGAAGGTTGGACGCCTTTGCATCTAACTGGAAATATTGAAAGTTATTATTACACTTTGCCAGCTTCTGAACTCTTTTCAAATACTATATTTTTAAATTGCGATAATTTTGCAATTATGGGAAATGCAGTTGTGGGGCTTGAAGACGAAACAGACTATTATTTCACTTTGGAAAAATCTACTTTAAAAAAACTGGAAATTGCTTATGATCTTTTGACGAAGAATGGCAAAAAATTATTACATACAAATTCAATTCGTTCTGAAAAAGATTTGAAAAAGCTTTCAGACGAGCTAATTAGAGAATATAAATATAATTCTATATATCTGATGCAACAAAATCCGCCACTATGGACTATCGACGAAGAGCTTTTGTCAGATATTATAAAAATAAATGACTGCGATAAAAACAAATGCGAACATATACTTAGCTATTCGAAACTTTTAAAAGATTATTATAAAGAGGCACTCAAATATAAAGAGATTTATGAAATATTTTATATACCGAAAGAATTTCCTTATGAGGGAATTTTATTAGACAGCTTAGATATAATTGGAAATGAGAGATTAAAATATACTAAGATGCAATTTAAAAAGAATTTAAAACAGATTGCAAATAAGCTGAAAACGCATAAAAATTATCATATTGCAATTCTCGATAGGCCTATGTTTCAAGATATAAAGATGATGCATTTTGAAAAGGGCAGCTTCTATGCGATAAGATCTAAACCGCCGATTTCAGTTATTAATTATCAAAATCAATCTATTGTAGAAAAAGGTCTATTGTATATGAAAAATAGAGCTAGAAGCTCATTAAATAGCATTGATAGTTTTGATGAAGTTATAGAGTTATTAGAAGATTGGGAAGGTGACGAAAGTTGACAAAAAGAAAATATGCATTCGATCTTTGACCAATGCATATTTTCTCAAGAAAAATCCAAAAAATGGAAAAATTTATCATTCAAAAGAAAATATAAAAGTTTGATTATAGTTTATTTGCCTTCAAGACTTTTAATTTACTTTTTGAACGATTGACCTTTCATGATGACAATTGTGTGTTATTTGACAATGCTTCCCAAACATCATGACAAGAGATTTTTCTAAACTTTGCGCCTTCCCACTTAGCGAAAGAGAAGAATGGAATATTAATCCAAAAGTTTTTCCATATTTGATTTATTTTATCGGCCAATTAGATTTAACCGATAAAAGTTTTAAATATTATGAACTGTAATCGATTTTAGAATCGATAATTATGTAATATTTCATTTTTATAATAACATAAAATCAATAGATAATCTCATAATTCACGCATTTGTCACGTGACAATTCTGTCAAGAAAAATCGGCCCGTAATTTTCGGGCCGTTTATTTTAACTCATTGTATGTGTTCCGCTTTTGTGCAGAAGTTTTATCTCTAATTTATTTAAAACCCAGTCTGCAACTATTGCCATAAGTGCTGTTGGCAATGCGCCTGCCCAGATAATGGCTCCTCCATCTGAGACATTTACTCCTCTTGCGATAATATCGCCAAGTCCTCCGGCGCCAATAAATGTTCCTATTGCGGTTACTCCAATAGCAATTACTAATGCATTTCTTATACCGCCCATAATCAATGAGATTGAAAGCGGAAGTTCAACTTTGAATGTAATCTGCCTTTTAGTCATGCCAACGCCTTTTGCAACATCTAAAATTCCTGCATCGACATTAGATACTGCCGTATAGGTGTTTTTCAAAATCGGGAGCATGGAGTATAAAAATACTGTCATAACTACGGTATTTGGTCCAAGTCCCATTGCCACCATTAGTACAGATAGCATTGCAAGCGTTGGAATTGTTTGAATTATATTTGCTATTGAGATAATCCAATTTGCTAGTTTATAACGTCTTGCTATAAAAAAGCCCAGCGGTATTGCTACAATAGATGCAAATAATACTCCATATACTGAGATTAAAAAATGTCTTGCAAATTGCGTAAATACATATGAACCATTTACTTGATAATATTTAATTAATTCAGCCATTTAATTACCTCCTTGCAAGGGCAATACATCTTTGATTATATCTATATATTCCTCGCGTTCACTCAGTGGTATGGGATTTTTATCTTCGAAATAATTATGTTCTTTCAAGAAATCTCTTGCCACAATATTTGGCTCAATCTTCATTTCATCTGAAAGTCGATTGAGTTTTTGCATAGTTTCGGAATCAATTTCTCCTTCGAGTTTTAAAATAATTGTTTCGAGCTCTGGATAAACTCTCAAAAGATTCTTTGTAATTACTGCACTGCAATCATATGGAGGAAATAGATGCAAATCGTCTTTTAGTAAGACTAAATCATATGCATTAATTCTTCCATCTGTAGAATAGCCAAGTGCAACATGCATTTTTTCGCTGTTAATTGCATCGTAAACGAGTCCAATCTCCATTGGAGTAATATGTTCAAATTCGAATCCATAAAGCTCTTGGAAGCTGTCATAGCCGTCTCCATCTCTATCTATCCATGTAGTATCTACTCCAACTCTTAAAGTATCTTTTAGTTTTTCTAAATCACTTACTTTTTCTATATTATTTTCTTCTGCAAATTTTCTAGAAGTCATAAAGGCATAAGTGTTTTCAAAACCATAAGATGGAAACCAAACCATATTAAACTTTTCGCTATATCCGTTTATAACCATATTAAAAGCTTCTTTTGGATCTGTTGTAACATCCATGCCCAATTCACCAGTTAGCGAAGTTCCCGTATACATGCCTCCGCCTATATTGGCATCTTCTCTTTCGATCGATTGAAATATTAGCATCGAAGAGCCTAGATTATTTATTAAACCTGGCTTTTGTTCAGGCATATAGTATTCTATCATCTGGACTACAATCTCTGATAGTACTTGCCTTTCAGTCATATTTCCGCTTGCCACAATTATTCCATCACTCTTTACATTTGTTTCGAGTCCGGGAAGTGAGCAGGAGCTTAAAATCAATAAAAGAATTAAAGTTAAATTTAGAAATAATATTTTTTTATACTTCATTTATTATCACATCTTCTCTATTAGTCTTTGGTGTCAATTTATCTCTTAATTTTCCAATTAAAAAGTCGAGCAGCAGCGCAATTAACGAAACTGGAACTGTGCCGGCTACAATTGCATAGAAATTAAAATTATTCAGACCCATAAATATTAAATCTCCAAGTCCGCCTGCCCCAATATATGAAGCTATGGTCGCCCAAGATACCAGATATACTGCTGAAAGCTGAATTCCTGACATTATTACTGGCATTGCCAAAGGTATTGTGACCTTTGTAGTAATCTGTGTTTCTGTCATGCCCATGCCTTTACAAGCGTCTAAGAGATCGGCATCTACTGCCATCATTCCTAGATACGTATTTCTCAAAATTGGAAGCAATGAATAAATCACCAATGCCACAATGGCCGGAGTCTTTCCAACGCCCAATATGGGCACCATAATTGCAAGTAATGCCAAAGAGGGCAGAGTTTGCAAAATTGACGCCAAGGAAATCACGTATTGCGACAGTTTCTTAGATCGCGTGAGCAATATTCCAACAGGCACTGCAATCAATATCCCAACGAATAAGGCCGAAGAGGAAATTAAAATATGCTCCAAAATTTTTTGCAAAATTCTAGTACCATTTTCCATTAAAAAATCTATCACAATTTACGCCTCCTCTACATCTTGAGTGCTATAAATTTTTGCGTCTTCCTCCGGTTCATAATCACTCCAAAAGCTATCATAAAGTGCGCTTACAACAGAAGCTCTTGTCACAAGCCCTACAAGTTTACCAGTTTTTTTCTCAAGTACTGGCATATTCCTATATCCCAAGTCATTTAGATGATAAATAACATCTCTAATATTGGTATCTGAGTAGACGAAGCTACTCTCTTTTAGAAAATCTTTAATTTTTTTACTGTCTATATCTTTTCTATTAATTTTGAAAAAGTCCACATGGCCTTGGAGCACGCCATCGTCATCTACTACAAATAGAGTGTCAACGCGTCTATCACGCATCAGTCTAACTGCATTACGTGCCGCTTCATTCATATTTATCTTAACCGGATTGTCAATCATAATTTTCTCAACTGGATCATAATCAAATTTTGCCTGATTAATTCTCTCTTCGCCTAGCATATTCTTTACAAATTCATTTGCAGGATTTGTCAAAATATTTTGTGGCGTATCGTATTGAATGACTGTGCCCTTATCCATAACAGCCATCTTGTCTGATAGTGATAAAGCCTCGTCCATATCATGAGTTACAAAGACGACGGTTTTTCCCATTTCCTTTTGTAATTTTTTTATAAGTTTTTGCAAAGTCTCTCTAGTTATTGGGTCTAATGCGCCAAAGGGCTCGTCCATTAAAATAATTTCTTGATCGGCAGCCAATGCTCTCAAAACTCCGATACGCTGCTGCTGTCCTCCAGAGAGTTCTCCGGGATAATAATCTAGATAGCTCTTTGGCATATCGGCTTTTTCAATAAGATCTCTAGCAATCTTATCTAATTTGTCTTTAGACCATTTTAAAAGTTTTGGTACCATCACAATATTTTCATAAATTGTCATATGAGGCATCAAACCTATTTGCTGAATTACATAGCCAATTTTTCTCCTCAAATCTACTTCGTTCATTTTAGATATATCTCTGTTGTCGATCTCAATTCGCCCCGATGTTGGAATATTCATTCTGTTGATCATGCGCATCGCAGTAGTCTTTCCGCTTCCAGACGTTCCAACCAAGCATACGAACTCGCCAGTTTCAATTTTTAAACTGACATTATCGAGCGCGAGTTGATTACCTTGATAAATTTTTGTAACATCAATAAATTCAATCACAAGTATTCACTCCTTACTAAATTTTATCTATACTATGCCAAAAAATCTGAATTAAAATAATATAAAATGAATTATATAATGACATAATAAAAAACACTACAACTATATAATAATATAAGAAAATAAAGGCTCTGTCAAATTTTGACAAAATAACACAATTAAATTAAAAGCTAATAACAAATAATTAAAACTTGGGAATTCAATTTAAAATTTTATATTTTTAATCTAAATAGATCCTTTCATTTTCTACCCTTTATATTTATACCTTTATAAATTAATAATTAACAATTTTTAAATAAATATTTATATAATTTCCCTACCTTTTAGCAAACATTTGTAAGATTTGATATAATATATTTGAATGAATTAATAGGAGGTTAAAATATGTATGCTTTGTTTTTAGTTTTAAACGATTTGACAAAATTTGATGAGATATTGGCAAAACTATATGAGCTGAATTTGGGCGTAACTTCAATGGACAGCGCCGGTATGAAATCGGTCATACAAGGCAATATAAAAGCCGATATTTGCGATAAAGAAAAAGACAATAAATGCTATTCAAAAACACTTGTGAGTATTATTAAGGATGAAAAATTATTAGATGAGGCAATTAAAGAGCTGAATTTAATACTAGAAAATGAAAATAAAAAGGGTAGAGCATTTATCTTTGTATTGCCCGTTATAAAGACTGATGGTGGTTACACAGATGAGCATGAACATTAATTGGTATCCAGGTCATATGAAAAAGACCAAGGACAGTATAAGAGAAAATTTAAAATTAGTAAATATAGTTTTTGAACTCATAGATGCCAGGATTCCCTTTTCAAGTTCTAATCCATTATTACAAGATATTTTGGGAGATAAGCCAAAAATAAAAATTATAAATAAATACGATTTGGCAAATCCTGATAAGACGAAACAATGGCAAAATTATTTTGAATCGCATGGCGAGAGTACAGTTTTAGTCAATGCAGCAAGTGGTCATGGCGTTAAGGAACTTAAAAAAATGGCTAAAGAGATTATGAGACCTCAGTTTGAAAAGGCTAAGGAAAGAGGAATTCAATCAACCACGATCAAGGCTATGATTGTGGGAGTTCCAAATGTTGGTAAGTCGACTTTGATAAACAATTTGGCTGGCAAAAAATCTTTAAAAACTGGCAATAAGCCGGGTATCACTCGGCAAAATCAATGGCTCAGAGTTGAAAAATCTTTTCAGCTATTAGACACTCCCGGTATATTGTGGCCAAAATTTGAAACTGAAGATATTGCACTCAATTTAGCTTTCACGGCGGCCATAAAAGACGAGATATTGGATACTGAAACTTTGGCTTTAAGACTGATAGAAAAGCTTAATCGAATTGACAAAAATATTTTGATAAATAGATATAATATAGCTGAATATGAAAACGGCCTAGACTCGATGGAAGCCATAGCTAGAAAGCGGGGCGCAATCTTGAGAGGGGCAGAAATTGATTATACAAAGACTGCAAATATTGTCTTAGACGAATTTAGAAAAGGCATTTTGGGAAATATAACGCTTGAGGATGTAAATGATGTTTTATGAATTGGAAAAACAGTTTCTTAAAAGAAAAATAAAATATGTCATCGGCATAGATGAAGTTGGCAGAGGCTGTTTGGCCGGTGATGTTGTGGCATGCGCAGTCTGTATCGATATGGAAAATATTTTGGAAGGAGTTAAAGATTCCAAAAAGCTGTCGCCAAAGAAGAGAGAAGCTATGAGCGAAAAAATTTTAGAAAATGTAGTTGCTTTTTCAATCGGCAGACAGAGCGCTCAAATTATAGACAAAATTAATATTAGACAGGCCACACTTAGGGCAATGAAATCAGCGCTGGATAGTTGCTTAATAGATTTGCATAAAAAAGGAATTGAGCCGCATATTGTCTTAGTCGATGCCGAAAAGATTGAATCAAAAATTCCCTTAATATCTATAAAGCATGGAGATGAACTATCTTATGCCATAGGCTGCGCATCTATTGTGGCAAAAGTTCATAGAGATAATCTCTGTTTAGATTGGGACGAAATCTATCCAGAATATGGCATAAAACAACATAAGGGATACGGCACTAAAGCGCATAGACAGGCTTTAATAAAATACGGTCCGTCCCCAATTCATAGGCGGAGCTTCTTAACCAATATGGAGAAATGGAAAAATGAATAATAGGGCATATGGAAAAAAAGGCGAAGCTTTGGCCGCCAAGCTCTTACAAGAAAAGGGCTTTGAGATTTTAGAAAAGAACTATCAAATACGTGGTGGGGAAATTGATGTAATAGCAAAAGGGCTTTGTGATGATGAAGAAATTTTAATTTTTTGTGAAGTCAAGATGCGCCAAAATCAAGAATATGGCAGAGCTTGCCAAGCAGTTACAAAATCGAAACAAAGAAAAATTATGACTACAGCTTTAAATTATATTCAAAAATATAGACTCGACAATATTCAACTCAGATTCGATATTGTAGAAATCTATACGAAAGATAAGACTATAGTACATATAGAAAATGCATTTCAATGGGACAGTTAGGAGGACAGAATGTATTCTTGCGTAAAGACTTGTTCACTTATGGGCCTAGAGGGCAATATAATCGATGTGGAAACCGATCTTTCAGCCGGTATGCCAAAATTTAGCATTGTGGGGCTGCCCGATTCCACAATTAAAGAATCGAAAGAGAGAGTGGAATCGGCAATTAAAAATTCTGGAATTAAATTTCCATTAAAGCGCATAGTAATAAATTTGGCGCCAGCCAATATAAAAAAAGACGGCTCACAAATGGATTTGCCCTTGGCAATAGGCATATTAAAATCTGATGGCAGAATAAAATCATCTGAATTTGAAAATTTTATCATCATTGGAGAATTGTCTTTAGATGGCAATTTAAACAGAATTGATGGAGCACTTCCAATGGTAATTTCAGCAAGAGATAAAGGCTTTAAGAATTTTATCGTGCCTTTTGCTAATGGCGACGAATGCGGAGTTATTGAAGATGTAAATATTTATCCTTGTCAGACATTAATGGAAGTTGTGGAATTTTTAAATAAAGAAAGAGAAATTAAGCGCTATAAAAGCAGTCCATTCGACGAAAGCGTGCATCCTAAATACGATGTAGATTTTTCAGAAATCAAAGGCCAACAACAGCTAAAAAGAGGCCTAGAGATAACTGCCGCTGGAGCTCACAACTTTTTGTCGATCGGAAGCCCCGGCAGCGGAAAGACTATGGGGGCAATTAGGCTACCCACAATAATGCCCGATATGAGCTTTGAAGAGGCAATCGAAGTTACAAAAATCTATTCCATAGCTGGATTATTAAAAGACAATAAATTGATGACGAAAAGGCCATTTAGATCGCCTCATCACACAGCATCGCGCGTTGCAATAATAGGCGGCGGAAAAATTCCAAAGCCTGGCGAGATAAGCCTTGCGCATAATGGAGTCTTATTTATGGACGAACTGCCAGAATTTGATCGCAGCGTAATTGAAGTATTGCGTCAGCCATTAGAAGATGGAATAGTCCATATTTCCAGAGTCAATGCATCATTGTCTTTTCCTTCGAAATTTATATTTATGGCTGCAATGAATCCATGTCCTTGTGGTTATCATAATGATCCCAATCATGAATGCAATTGTTCTTTAAATGAAATCAATCGCTATCTCAATAAAATATCACAACCCATGCTTGACAGATTAGATATACATCTTGAGATAAAGCCTGTGAAATATAAAGATTTAACTTCAGACGAGAAAACTGAAAGTTCAGAAAGCATTAGAAAGAGAGTAAATGCTGCTCGAAAAATTCAATTAGAAAGATATAAAGATTTAGGCTTTTATGCAAATTCGCAAATTCCAAATTCTAAATTAAAAAAATATTGTAAAATCGACAATAAGACACAAAAGATTTTGGAATTGGCTTTTAATAAATATAAATTTAGCGGTAGATCTTACAATAAAATTTTAAAAGTTGCGCGCACAATTGCCGATTTAGAAAACTGTGAAAATATAATGGAAAGACATGTTCTAGAAGCCATAAGATATAGAGTATTAGACAATAAATATTGGGGGAATTGAGATGGACAAAAGAGAGTTTTTAATCTGGTTTGGATCTATAATGCCGCCTGACAATTTAGTCAAATATGCAATGGCTTTAGAAGATATAAGAGAAATTGGAGATTATAATCTTGAAAAGCTGCTTTCAATAAAGGGCGTAACAAAAAATTTTTGCGAAAAATTTGAAATTGCAAAGAGCGAGAAATATATAGATAGATTAAATAGAAATATAGACAGTTTAAATGGCAATATTATCACATATTACGATGATGAATATCCAGAAGTTTTAAAATTAATTGAAAACCCACCTATCACAATCTATTACAAAGGAGCATTTCCTCGTTTCGACACAGATATGATAGGGATTGTGGGAGGCAGAAAATGTACGCCTTATGGAAAATGGGCTTGCGAAAAATTTAGTAGAGAGCTTTCGCAATTAGGAATTGGAATAGTTTCGGGCCTAGCAGCAGGAATAGATTCCATCGCCCACAAAACTGCGTTAGATAATGCTGCCTATACGATTGGAGTTATGGGATGTGGGATAAATAGAATTTACCCAGCAACAAACAGAAAACTCTATCAAGAAATGGAAAAATACGGTACAATAATTTCTGAATTTCCATTCGACTATCCACCTGCTGCTTGGAATTTCCCAAGAAGAAATCGAATAATTGCAGCACTCTCAAAGGCAGTATTAGTCGTGGAGGCAAAACAGCGTTCAGGCTCTTTAATAACTGCAAGGCTAGCGGCCGAAATGGGCAGAGAAGTTTTTGCAGTGCCGGGCAATATAGACAGTCTATACTCTAAAGGCACCAATGCACTTATTAGAGATGGAGCAATGCCGGCAATAGAGGTTGAAGATATACTCTTATATTTTCCACAAATATTTAAAGCCCAGATAGAAATGCCGCTTTATGATATTCCAAAAGAGTTTGAAATCTATATCGAACTGATTGGAAATAGCATAAATACGATAGACAAAATTGCAAATGAAACGGAGGAAGATATAGCCAAAATATCTGCAGCATTGACAGAGTTAGAGCTCTATGGCATCGTAAGAAATGTTTCGGATCAGACATTTATTTTGGTTTAATTTGGAGATGAAATGAAAAAAATTAAGAATATATTAGGCATTATTATATCGGTACTTTTTGTATTAACTCTCATAGTAGGAATATTCAAAGTGAGTACTCAGTTTGTTCGTATTAGTAGTTTAGACACCAAAGAAACTATTATCTATGTAATTGGATTAGCATTTGCAGGATATATGGCTTTCTTTTTAAATGTATTGCTTCACGAGGCCGGACATTTATTATTTGGATTAATTTGTGGATATAGTTTTTTGTTATATAGAATTGGCTCTTTAGTATTTGTCAAATTGAAAGACAAGATAGAACTAAAGCGCCATTCTATAAGGGGCACAGGCGGACAGTGTATTATGCTTCCAGAAAAATATTCCGAAGATGATTATCCCTATCTCTTATATAATTTAGGCGGGGTGATAGTAAACTATTTTCTTGCAATTGTATTTTGGCTAATCTTTATAAATCGTCCAAGTGGAGGCAATTTGGCTCAAGGAGTTTTTTATGTGTTTTGTTTTTCAACTGCCTTTATAGCGCTTTATTTAGGAATTATAAATACAATCCCATTGGGAAAATATGGATTACAAAACGATGGGCAAAATGTTTGGGATATTATGCATGATAAAGATTCGAAACACGCATTTTACCATATGTTAATGAGCGGAAGAGCTCAGCTACAAGATAAATCTTATGAATCGCACCAAGAAAAAGACTTTTTTGTGGACAGTGATTTAAATATAAACAATACATTAAATTATGGGCGAGCAGTTGATTACAGAAATTACTTAATGCAAAATGGCAGAACAGAAGATGCAAAAATATGGAGTGAGAAAATAGATAATGCTCAAAATATTCCCGATATGTATAAACATGCTTATCAAAACCAGATTTTAATTGAAGAAATTTCTCAAGGTCTGCCCAAAGACGAATTGAGTTTCAATATTGATAAAAAATATTTGCAAAGATTAGAACAAGATAAGCGTAATATACAGGCTAATACATTGCTTTCAATCTATTGGCTACTCATTGAAGATAATAGAAAATTGGCAAAAAAATATAGCAAAAGAGTAAAAAAATATGCAAAAAATTATTTAGTTCCTTGTGAAGCTAAGAGTTATTTGCAATTTTTAGACCAATCGTGGAAGACTTTCGAATATAAAAACATTAAAATCGGCATTTAATATGTCGATTTTTTTAATTGTTACAGATGATTTACAAAGGTTTACAATTTAGCAACATATTACATTAACATATAGACATAAAAATTGGCTTCTTATATAATGGAAAAAAGAGAGGTGTGAAAAATGAGAAAAAATAAATCGATTATTATTTTAATGCTCGTGTTATTATTAATGCTTCCGGCCTGCGCAAGTAACAATAAAAAATCAAGCGAATCAGATGGAATGAGAAACCCTGATAGCAATTACGAAGTTAAGCCTAGCGAAGCTTATCCTGGAGAATATGGTTATGAAAATGACGGTATGGATATGGAAACAGAGCCAAAAGAGGACTCTAAACCAAAAGAAGGCTCCAACGAGATTTTATTAAGCTCTGATAGATTGCTCATAATAAATGGCGAATTGGAAATTGAAACTAGAGATTTTGAAAACAGCAGCAAAGTTTTGATTGAGAATGTCGAAAAGATGGGCGGTTATGTTTCGGGGTTGAATGAATATTACGATACAATTTGGGGCAGTAACAACGAAAAAATAAAAGCTGCAAGATTTACTTATATCGTTAGAATTCCGTATGACAAAACGAATGAATTTATATCGGCCATAGGCGATGTGGGCTCAGTTGTTAGAAAAAATTTAGATACTGAAGATGTGTCCTTGAGATATGCAGAAACTGAAAGAAGATTAAAACTTTATGATGACAAAATTTCACGCCTTGAAAAGCTCTTAGAACAAGCGACCAAAATGGAAGATATACTTTTGATCCAAAGTGAAATCGAAAATGCAATTGAAAAGAAAGAAATTTTAGCAGGTGATTTTAAACAGTTACAAGATTTAGTCAGCCTGTCTACAATTACTATATACTTAAACGAAGTCAAAGAATATTCACAATCAGTTGAGGTAAAAGATAGCTTTGGAACTAGAATTGCAGCTGCATTTTCTTATAGCTTAACTAATTTCAAATACTTTTTGGAAGACTTTTTAATTTCACTTATCTATATATTGCCTATTTTAATTTTCTTTGCTTTGATCATATTCTTAATCATTAAGCTCATTAGAAAAATTAGAAATAAGCGCTCGAAAAAATTATTTAATAAAAATATTTTCAAAAAAGATAATAAAACAAAAGATAACAAAGATGAAACAAAGACTGAATAATAAAAAATGTTTTTTGCGCCATAGCTGGCGCATTTTTATTTTTAGTCTTTAAATATTATTTGAAAAATTATAAAAAATATGATAACTTAATTCGAGACAAGAAAATTTTGATCATATTATAGAAGAGAAAATAAAATTACGATAAAAAAATTTGAGGTGAATAATTTGGCAAGAAAATTAGTAATAGTAGAATCGCCAACAAAAGCAAAAACAATTAGAAAAATTTTAGGTTCAAATTATAAAGTCGTGGCGAGTGTCGGTCATATTAGAGATTTGCCAAAGAGCAGAATGGCAATAGATATTGAAAATAATTTTGAACCAGAGTATATAAATATTAGGGGCAAAGGACCAATTATTAAAGAATTGAAAAAAGAGGCCAAAAAGGCCAAAGAAGTCTATTTGGCAACAGACCCCGACAGAGAAGGCGAAGCAATTTCATGGCATCTAGCCCATATTTTAGACTTAGATGAGAATGAAAATAATCGCATAGTATTTAATGAAATTACAAAGGATAGCGTTAAAGAAGCGGCAAAAAATCCTAGAAAAATCGATTTGAATCTGGTCGATGCGCAACAAGGCAGGAGAATTTTAGACAGATTAGTAGGTTTTTCTCTATCGCCATTGCTTTGGAAAAAAGTTAAAAACGGTCTTAGCGCAGGCAGAGTTCAATCGGCTGCTTTAAAACTAATTTGTGACAGAGAAAAAGAGATAGAAGATTTTATTCCTGAAGAATATTGGTCAATAGATGTAGATTTAGAAAAAGATGGCGCAAAGTTTAATGCCAAATATTATGGCGAATTAGAAGGTCAGAAAGAGAAAAAAGTCGATTTAAAAACAAAAGACGATGCAAAAAAAGTTGAAGCTAAAACAGATCCTAAAAACTATATAGTTAAAAGCACCAAAAAAGGCAGCAGAAAGAGAATGCCAAAACCACCTTTTACAACTTCTACAATGCAACAAGAAGCGGCCAGATATCTCAGAATGCCTGGCAGAAAGACGATGAGTGTAGCGCAAGGGCTTTATGAAGGCGTGACTTTGGGCAAAAAAGGCTCACAAGGCTTGATTACTTATATGAGAACAGATTCTATAAGAGTATCCGATACAGCAAAAAAAGCTAGCGCAAAATATATAAGCGATAGATTTGACAAAAACTATGTAAATACAAATCATAAATTTAAAGGCGGGAAAAAATCACAAGATGCGCATGAGTGTATAAGGCCAACAGATATATTTAATACGCCTGAAAAAATCAAAGAGTATTTAGACAAAGATCAATATAGGCTCTATAAATTAATTTGGGAGCGTTTTGTCGCCTCGATGATGACTGCTGCAGCCTATGACACTTATACTGCCACTATAATCTCCAACGATCAGCTATTTAAAGCCAATGGCGAAAATCTAAAATTTGATGGATTCTTAGCTTTGAAACGTAAAGAAGACGAGGAAGAAAAAGCTCAAATTATTCCACAATTAAAAACTGATGACAGATTAAATCTTAAGAAATTTAATAAAAATCAGCATTTTACAACACCACCACCGAGATTTAATGAAGCCAGTTTAATTAAGACATTGGAAGAATTAAATATTGGCAGACCTAGCACCTATTCTTCAATTGTGGGCACAATACTCTCTAGGGGATATGTGCAATTAGAAGAACGCAGATTTTTTCCAACAGAGCTTGGCACAACTGTCAACACAATGCTCGAAGACTATTTTGGCAAATTAATAGATGCTAAATTCACGGCTAAATTAGAAGATGAGCTTGACGATATTGCCGAAGGCAAAAATGAATGGCGCAAAGTCGTTAAAGATTTTTATAAAGATTTTGAAAAAGATTTAAAAATTGCAGATGAAGAGATTTCTAAAATAAAAATTAGAGATCCAATAACAGATGTAAAATGTGATAAATGCGGCAGAAATATGGTAATAAAATTGGGACGATATGGAAAATTTTTAGCATGCCCTGGTTTTCCAGAATGTAAAAACGCAATGCCTTTAGAAAATAAAATTGGCGTCAAATGTCCTAAATGTAGCGGAGATATTGTAGAAAAAAGATCTAAAAAAGGCAGAGTCTTTTATGGCTGTAATAAATATCCCAAATGCGATTTTGTCAGCTGGAAAAAGCCAGTTGCAAAAAATTGTCCGCTCTGTAAGAGCATCATGCTCGAAAAAGATAGAAGAGGCGAGAGCCTAATCTGTTCAAATCCAGAATGTAAATATCAAGAAAAGATAAAATAATTTTAACCCGTCAAATTTATAGACGGGTTAATTTATTTGAAAAATCGCTAAATTCAGCGCTTTTAAAAATATAAATATGAATTTAAAAATAAAATTTAAAAAAATTAAAAAATTTTTTCAAAAAAGCTTGTTTAAAAATGAAATTTAGGGTATAATAATTATACCGAAGAAAAGTGATAAAGCAATGAGTTCACAAAATTCGGTTGGACCTTGAAAATTTCATCCAACAAATTAATTTGTACTCTAAATTTTAAAATAGCTAGCTACGTCGTGGAGATGTAGATGCTCGGAATTCCAAAGTGGGCTGTTTGACATGGGCGTAAGAAAGCTAAAAAGAATAGATGAAGAGTAAAATAATGTAGTAAAATTAATTTGAAACAAAAATATTAAATATTATAAGAGAGATTTATAATATTAGAATCAAAATAGTAATTGATCTAAGCGAAGAGCTTATGAAGATCCTTTTAGAAAATTTGAACAGTCTATTAGGATATATTACGAAGAAATACCGGTTCAGAATAACTACAACGAACGAAAAGCGTCAAGTATAGAAAGCGATAAGTAAATTCGATTTGGCAGGTAGAAGTAAAATATGAGATTGAAACACTCATATGAAAAGATAGATTAAAATTTTAAACTATTAATTTAGATTAAATAATTAATATTAAATAGTTTAAATAAAATATCTAATCTTATAATTTATGAAAAAGCTTTCAAAAAAGAATGCAAAGTAATCGGGAAAAAGTTATTCAATTATATCGACTTACTTTATATTTTATATTTTGAATATGGCTATAATTTAGAGTTGGATTATAGGCAAAACGTATGAAAAATTTTAAAATGTGAACTGAGAATCAGGATATAAAAAAGCATTACCAATATTTTATGTACCTCAAGCAGGTTTCGATATAGATTCATTAGGTACAAATTTATTTAAAGGAGATAATATGACAGAACCAAAAAATTTATGTTGGATGGGATTAGATAGTTCTATATAATAAGACGATTCAAAAAATTAAAATAATTTGAATCGTCTTATTTTTTTATAAAATTTTCTAGATTGACAAATTTTATTACTAATACTATGCTTTTATATAGCGAGGTGTAAAAATGCTCAGACTAGATGGCATAATTGAAAGAATTACATATAGAAATGAAGACAACGGCTACACCGTTTTGCGCCTTAATACAGAGGACGGAGAAATAACGGCAGTGGGCGTGCTTCTTTATGCCCAAGTTGGACTGAAAATTACAGTAGAAGGACAAATTGTCTATCATGAAACTTATGGTGAACAATTAGATATTGAAAATGTCGAATTTGAAAATACATTAGACGAATCTTCTGTAGAAGCATTTTTAAAAAGCGGACAAATTTCAAATATTGGTCCAAAGACTGCCGAAAGAATTATAGAGGCATTTGGGGTCGAGGCCTTAGATATTTTGGAAAATGAACCAGAAAGATATTTGGAGATAAAAGGCATTGGCAAAGCTACTTTACAAAAGATAGTCGATTCTTATGCAGAGAAAAAAGATATTAGAAAATCTCTAGTAAGCCTTTCCAAATTTGGTCTGGGCCCAAGTTTAACTTATAAAATTATAAATAAATATGGCGATGTTGCTGCAACGATTTTGGAAGAAGATCCATATAGACTAATAGATGATATTGACGGAATTGGATTTAAGCTTGCAGATGAAATTGCGAAAAAATCGGGGATAAAACCAGACGATCCCAATAGATATACTGCTGCTTTGGCCTATGTTTTAAACTTGGCTGCAAATAATGGCCATTGCTATTTGCCCTCTGAAGAGCTAATCGCACATACTAGCGCTATGATAAATGCCGACTCAAATGAACTTAGAAAACAGTTAAGAGATTTGGGTTTAAAAGAAAATTATAAACTGGAAAAGCATGGTCGTGAAATCAGATGTTATATAAGAAAGATATATAGAGATGAAAAACGCATTGCGCATCTTTTAATAAAATTATTGAAAAATAAATATGAAACGACTTTCGATATTGAAAAACTGATAGAGCAATTTGAAAAACGAAATAGTATAAAACTAAATGAAGAGCAGATTGAGGCTGTCAAAGAAGTTTTTAACAATTCTCTAATGATAATCACAGGCGGCCCTGGCACAGGAAAGACTACAATTATAAAAGCCATAATCGAAGTTGCAAAGGCAAAGGGCCTGGAGATAAAACTTGCGGCCCCAACTGGCCGAGCTGCAAAGAGAATGAGTCAGGCTACAAATCACGATGCCGAGACGATTCACAGACTTTTGGAATATTCGCCCAATGAAAGATATCATCAATTTGGCAGAAATCAAGAAAATCCTATAGACTGCGATCTATTAATAATAGACGAAGCGAGTATGCTCGATACTGGACTTTGCAAATATCTTCTAGAAGCATTAGATCTTGGCACTAGATTAATTTTTATAGGCGATATCGATCAACTTCCATCTGTCGGGGCAGGAAATGTCTTAAAAGATTTAATAAATTCAAAATTGATATGCGTTGAAAAATTGAAACATATTTATCGCCAAGGAGATAAATCTATGATTGTAGAAAATGCTCATAAGATTAATTCGGGCAGATTTCCCATAGTAAATGGCAAAGATACAGACTTCTTTATGATAAAATCTAATGATAAAAGAGATGGCTTAAATACTGTGTTGGAGCTTGTCACAAAAAGATTGCCAAATTTTTATGGACTCGATTCATATAGAGATATACAAATTTTAACTCCAATGAAAAAAGGCGAGGTTGGAGTATTTAATCTCAATAGAGTATTGCAAGACGTTTTAAATCCTGAAGGCGACAAATCAGAAATCCTAGTAAGCGACAAAGTGTTTAGAACTGGCGATAAAATAATGCAAATTAGAAATAATTACGATGCTCTTTGGATTGAATACGATAAAAACGGCAGATATATTGCTGAAGGCGAGGGCATTTATAATGGAGATATTGGATATATCTTGGGCATAGATACGATTGAAGGAGTAATAAAGGCTGATTTCGATGGCAAAATAGTTATGCTAAAAGATGAAATGTTAAGAGATATAGTACATTCATATGCCACAACGGTTCACAAATCGCAAGGCAGTGAGTTTAGAGCAGTTATTATGCCAATCTTTGATGGGCCTAAAATGCTGATGACTAGAAACTTGCTATATACAGCCATAACTAGGGCCAAAGATATTGTAGTATTAGTTGGCACTGAGAAGATGTTAAAATTTATGATTAGAAATAATTTTTTATCCATCAGATATTCATCGCTAGATAAAAGACTTAGAGAATATAAGATTTTGGAGGATATCTTAGATGAATGAGCTATTAGATTTACTATACGGAGATGAAAACTTTTGTGGCCTATGTGAAACTAGAGAGCTTGAGACGAAATATATTTGCAAAAAATGTCTTAAGAAAACAAAATATCTGGGAAAAATAAATTTTGATTCCAAATATATTGATGCCCTCTATGCAAGGACAGTCTATGAAGGCGATATAAGATATGCGATTTTAAAATTGAAATATCAAAAAGCCACATATCTTTCAAAGACATTTGCAAAATTATTAGAAGATTTTATCTATCGTGAAAATCTTATAGATAGATTTGACAGTGTGGTCTATATTCCCATGCGCGAAAAAGCGAAGGCCAAAAGAGGTTATAATCAGATGCAGCTCGTTTCGAAAAATTTGGCAAAAAATTTAAATAAAGAATTTATAGATTGTGGCTTTTCCAAAACGAAAGACACAAAAGATCAGATAAAGCTCTCTGCTGCAGAGCGTATTAAAAATGTGAAAAATGCGTTTTCGGCCGATTTTGAAATATTTAATTCTAAAAATATACTTCTGATCGATGATACTATTACTACTGGTGCGACAGTTGAAAATTTTTCTAAGGCATTAAAAAATGCCGGCACAAATTATATAATCGTGCTCGGCATTGCAGCCACTTTATAATCTAATCTATAAGTTTTTTAAAAAATGAATATTCTTTTGGCCAATCGTAATCAGTTTGGGAGGAATAATAATAGGCCGCATTTATAATTCCGCCTAAGATAAATATAATTCCCATGGCAAAAAGCCAAACTAATAAAATAATAATTCCAGCGAGCGAGCCATATACTACGGAATAGTTTGAAAAATTATCTACATAGAGACTAAAGACTCGAGTGAAAATTAAAACCATAACTGAAGTAAATGCTGCGCCAAATATTAAATGCTTAAATTTAATATCTTTTCTTAATCTATAAGACAGACTATATCTATAAAATGCCACCATGACTAAGACCATATAGGCCAATAAGAAAAACGGCTCGATGCTATTCCACAAATCGAAATTTGGAGCGTATGCGCCTAAAAATTCAAATATAGTCTTGCCAATTTTACTGCCCAAAACATTTAGTACAGTTAAAAGAGTCATCAAGAACAACAACGCAAATGTAAATACAATGCTCATAAATCTTTGCAGAAAAAATGAGCGATTGTTCTCTTCGTCATAAGTCGATTCCACAACTTTCATCAATTTGAAAACTCCGGTGGAAGATGACCAAATAGAACCTATTGCCGCGATTGAGATGACGCCGTGAGTAGTATTATTGGAAATCGCATTTATAAAATTTTCTAATATGCCCTTAGTCATATCGGGCAAATGCTCAATGGCTTCAATTAGATAATCGCTTTGCAAAATAGATGAAGAATTTACCATTCCCAAAATAAAAATAAGTAATGGAAACAAAGACAACATTAAAAAATAAGCCAGCTGTGCTCCGGCTGAAATCACATCTACTTTAATTATTCTATAAAGCAATTCATCAATAAAATGAAACCATTTCTTGTTTGAATTTTTATTAATAAAATTACTAATTGCTTTTTTCATAATTCCTCCAAATACTATTAAATTATACACTAAAAACTTTGCAAAATGCAAACCGATTGGAACAATAAAAAAATTAGTGAAAATTATAATTTTAAAAATTTAAATATAGTCTAATCAAAACTTTATAAAATCTTAACAAATAAATCTATTTTACATGCTATAATTATCGAGTATTATGAAAAATTTGGAGATGAAAATGAATAAAAATAAAATATATATTTATCCAATAATCTATTTTCTATTGTCGCTATTGGGCTTTGGCATACTCTATAAAATGGGCATAGAATACGATGATCCAAAAATTCATTATGCGGCCATACCTATGATGCTCATTATAGCGGGCTTTGTCTATAAGATAAATGGAGATAAATTAATAGATTTAAATGAATTAAAGCCAAAAAAAGAATATCTAGGCCTAAATTTTATACCGTTTATTACAATGCTTTTAGTTCTCTTTACAATATTTGAATCATTTACAAATGAAGTAGAAAGCCGCAAAGTAATATGGGCTTTTATACTCACATTTTTGATAGGCTTTTCAGAAGAAAAAATGTTTAGACAATTTATATTTGAAGAAGGTAAAAAATTTTATTCTAAACGGTTTTTATTTCTATATTCGACAATCGCCTTTTCATTAGTCCATATGGCAAATATGGCAAGCGGTTTAGATTTTAAATCGGCTGCATTGCAATCGATCGTTTCATTGCCTGTGGGATTATTAGCGGCATTTTTATATATTGAAACAAAAAATATTTCGGCGCTAATATTTTGGCATATGTCGATAGATTATTCTCTATTTTTGAGAGAACTGGGCGTATTTAAAACAGAATTAATATTTTCAAAAATCATAGACAAAATATTAATCATAATCACTGTATTACTTTTAATTAAAAAATTAAAAATTTATTTAAGCAATAGATTTAGCATTTTTAATAATTTGACTTTAGATTGAAATTATAATATAATTTCAACATATATTGAAAAATTATATGGAAAGAGTAGTTTTTTATTTGATTACAGAGAGCGACAGTT
The DNA here is from genome assembly GCA_030537765.1 of Tissierellia bacterium. Lineage (GTDB taxonomy): Bacteria > Bacillota > Clostridia > Tissierellales > Peptoniphilaceae > JAUNVH01. The sequence goes on from JAUNVH010000015.1 coordinate 32,402, forward strand.
GCTGGAAAGGTCGTATCAGATGCTAAATGAACATGGCTCCATTTTTCCCAATTTGGGCGTAATATCGCGTTAAGATAAAGAGTGATCTTGTATTCAAGATAATTAGAGTGGTAACACGGATAGCCTTCGTCTCTTCAGAGATGAGGGCTTTTTTTATTAGGAGGTTTTTACATGAAAGAAAAGTTTTATTTGACAACGCCAATTTATTATCCAAATGGCAATTTGCACATCGGCCACACTTATTGCACAATTGCAGCCGATACTATTAAACGATTTAAGAATTATCAAGGCTATGATGCCTATTTTACAACTGGAACTGACGAACACGGACAAAAAATTGCTCAAACTGCTGCAGATTTTGGCATGAAGCCGTTAGAATATGTAGATAGAATAGTAGAAGATACGAAAGAGCTTTGGAAACTTTTAGATATCGAATACGATTCGTTCATCAGAAGCACTGATCCACAGCATGAAAAGAATGTGCAAAATATATTCCAAACATTATACGATAAAGGCGAAATATATAAGGGCGAATATGAAGGCTTTTACTGCACTCCATGCGAGAGCTTTTGGACTGAAAGCCAGATGGATGAAGAACATAATTGTCCAGACTGTGGCAGACCTACTCATAAGGCAAAAGAGAGCACTTATTTTTTCAAACTTTCAGAATATACCGACAAATTACTAGATTATTATAAAACTCATCCCGATTTTATAAAGCCAAAATCTAGGGAAAGAGAGATGATTAACAATTTCTTAAAAGATGGACTTGAAGATCTTTCAGTTTCGCGTTCGAGCGTCGAATGGGGAGTGCCAGTTCCATTCGATGAAGAACATGTTATATACGTTTGGATAGATGCGCTATCATGCTATCTTTCAGCCATTGGATATGGCTTTGATGAAGAAAAATTTAATGCCTATTGGCCTGCAGGAGTTCATCTAGTCGGAAAAGAGATCGTAAGATTTCACGTTATAATTTGGCCAGCACTTTTGATGGCTATGGACTTGCCTTTACCAAAACAGATTTTTGGACATGGTTGGATTTTATTTGATGATGATAAGATGAGCAAATCTAAGGGCAATATTCAATATCCAGAGCCAATTGTCAATCTCTATGGAGTCGACGCTTTGAGATATTTCTTGCTAAAAGAATTTACTTTCGGCGAGGACGGTTCATTCACTGTCGATAAATTTTTAAAGAGAATGAATTCAGACTTGGCAAACGATCTGGGCAATCTGCTCTCTAGAACAGTTTCGATGATTGAAAAATATACTGATGGCGAAATTCCAAGCCCATCAGATGCAATTGGCCCCGATGAAGATTTAAAAGAATTGCTCTTAGGCACGAAGGCCAAAGTAGAAGAGGCAATGGAAGAATGGCAATTTTCTGATGCATTAGAATCAATTTGGCAAGCTGTGCGCCGAACAAATAAATATGTGGATGAAACTGAACCTTGGATTATTTGCAAAGACGAAGATCAAACTAGAATTAAGACTGTGCTATATAATTTGGCAGAAAGTCTTAGAATTATCTCCGTTTTACTCTATCCATTTATGAAAGAAACTGCTTTAAAACTTAGAGAACAATTAGGTCTTTGTGAAAACCCAAGCTTTGAAGAAGCCGATACTTGGGGATTGCTTGAAATTGGAACAAAAGTTGAGAAAAAAGCTCCCATATTCCCAAGAGTAGATATTGAAAAAGAAAGAGAAAGGCTTGCAAAAGCTAATGATGATTTAAACGAAGAGCGAATGGAGAAACTGGGAGGCTCTAAAAAGCTAGTCGACAAGCATACGAAACCAGAAATTACGATTGACGATTTTGGAAAATTAGAAATTAGAGTTGCGAAAGTTGAAAGTGTTGAAGATCATCCAAATGCAGATAGACTCTATCTTTTAAATCTAAAAATGGGCTGCGAGAAAAAGACCATAGTTTCATCGATTAAAGATTTTTATAAACCTGAAGATTTAGTAGGAAAAAATATTGTGATTGTGAATAATTTGAAACCTCATAATTTTAGAGGAATAGAATCTGCAGGCATGCTTTTAGCTGCAGAAGATGAAGATGGAAAATTATCATTACTGACAACTATGGAAGAGATTGCTGATGGGAGCTGTGTTTATTAATGATTGATGCCCATGCACATTTAGACGACCAAAAATATGATGCTGATAGATCTGAGATTCTCTCAAATTTAAAATCAGATGGAGTCGATTATTTGATAAATGCAGCATCAGATATTGAAAGCTCTAAATCCTCAATCGCACTTTCAAAAAAATATGAAAATATTTATGCCACAGTAGGAATCCATCCTCAAGAAGTGGCCCAGTTTGATGAAAACTCAATAGCTTCATTGAGAGAACTTGCAAAAGAACCAAAAGTTGTGGCCATAGGAGAAATTGGATTAGATTATTACTATGATGACTGCGCCCCTCACGATTTGCAAAAAGAAGTCTTTAAAGAGCAGCTTATGCTTGCAAAAGAGCTAGATTTACCAGTAGTAATACATTCGAGAGATGCGCATAAAGATACATTCGATATTTTAAAAGAATATAGTCAATTAAATCCGGGCGCAAAGATACTTCTCCATTGCTACTCAGGTTCTGTAGAACTTATGCGAGAATATATGAAGATAGGAGCTTCGATTTCGCTTGGCGGGGTCACTACTTTTAAAAATGGAAGAGTTGCAAAAGAGGTTGCAAAAGAAATTCCAAAAGACAGATTACTACTTGAAACAGACTCACCATATCTCACACCAGAACCATTTAGAGGCAAGAGAAATCAGCCCAAATATATAAGATATACTTGCGAAAAAATTGCAAAGTTAAGGGGCTTAGATACAAAGACAGTTGAAAACTTTACTGACGAAAATGCCAAGAGATTTTATAATATAGGAGATAAAAATGATTAAAGAAGTCATAATCGTCGAAGGCAAAGACGATATAGCTTCTGTCAAGGCGGCCGTCGATGCGGAAGTAATTTCCACACACGGCTATGCCTATGGCAAAGAATTTATAAAATTAATTTCAGAAATATCAAAATCGCGAGGGATCATAATATTAACTGATCCCGATTTTGTGGGCGAAAGAATCAGAAGAGATATAGCAAGCCAAGTTAAAAACTGCAAACACGCATTTTTGCCAAAAGATAAAGCATTAAAAGGCGATGATGTGGGAGTTGAAAACGCAACTGCAAAAGATATAAAAGAGGCAATCTATGCGGCAAAGCCAATAATCACTGAAAGAATAGATAATTTTACAATGAAAGATATGATAAGAAATGGACTTTCGGGCGGAAAGACTTCAAAAAGCAGGCGTGAAAAACTGGGCAAACTTTTAAAAATTGGCAATGCAAATGCCAGCCAGATGTTAAAAAGACTCAATTCATTTGGCATAACTAGAGAAGAGTTTGAAGAGGCGGTGAAAGAGCTTGACAAATGAAAAAAGGCTTTATTCACCAAAAGTCATGAAAGACGTTTTAGAACGTCACGGTTTTGATTTCAAAAAAACTTTAGGACAAAATTTTTTAATCGATGGAAATATCGTCAGAAGAATTGTAAAAAACGCCGATATAAATAAAACTGATACAGTTTTAGAAATTGGCCCAGGATTTGGCACTTTAACAGAAGAACTGGCGCTAAATGCAAAAGAAGTAATTGCGATTGAAATAGATAAAAGCTTAAAAGCAGTGCACGAAGATGTGCTAAAAAATTATGACAATATAAAAATAATCTATGATGATATTTTAAAAACTGATTTGAAAGAACTTATAAATTGTGATTTTAAAGTTGTAGCCAATTTGCCCTACTATATCACAAGCCCTATAATCACAAATCTTTTGAGAAAAAATTTGCCAATTGAGAATCTTGTTTTGATGGTCCAAAAAGAAGTGGGGGAAAGAATTTGTGCAAAAGCCAAAACTAAGCAATATGGCTCACTAAGTCTATATATAAAATATTTTGGAGATGCAAAAATTTTATTCAATGTGCCACCCACAGTATTTATGCCCAGACCAAATGTGGGCAGTCAAATTGTTAAAATAACACCCACGCATGAAGCTCGAGCCATTGAAATTGAAGAGTTTGAAACATTAATTAAAGCTGCGTTTTCCATGAGGAGAAAGACATTGTCAAATTGTATTTCAAAAGCTTTAGATATTTCTAAAACAGATATTGAATTAATACTTGAAAATTTGGGTAAAAATAAAAGTGAACGTGGTGAAAATCTAAATTTTGAAGAATTTATGCAGCTGGGAATAGAATTAAAACGACTGAATGCTAATATACTCAAAAAGGGGAACAAAGATGGACGATAGACATGGCGAATATATGAAGGCGATAACAGAAGAGGAATTCTTAAAAAGCGACAAAGTTCAGAGCTTGGCTGAGCTTTTTAAGGCGATGGCAGATCCGACTAGACTAAAGATATTATATGTGCTCTCTAACGAAGATCTATGCGTGCAAGATATTGCAAATCGAATAGATATGAGTCAATCTAGTGTCAGCCATCAGCTAAAGAGCCTCAGAATGTTAAGATTAGTTAAATTTGAACGAAGCGGAAAACAGATGATCTATTCGTTAGATGACGATCATGTCTATAAACTTTTTAATCAAGGACTAGAACATATTTTACACGAATAAATTTAGCGGCAATAAATGCTATTTATCTTAGATATTTTAAAATTTGATTAAAGCTTTTTTTAAAGGGTATATCTAATTTGAACGAATTATAAAAATATTTGGAGGAGATAAAATGAAAGAAGTAGTTGTTTATACAAGTTCAACTTGTCCATATTGCTCAATGGCAAAAGATTATTTAAAAAAATTAAATGTAGAATTTACAGAAAAAAATGTTTCTACTGATAGAGCAGCTAGAGAAGAACTTATGAAATTGGGACACACAGGAGTTCCACTATTAATAATTGACGGTCAAGAGATTGTCGGCTTTGACAAATGCAAAGTTGATGAACTTTTGAAAGGCGAAAGTGATTGCTAAAAAAATGGCCTCGGAAATTTTTCCGAGGCTTTTTTTAATCTTCTAATTCATTTAATGCATCCATAAGGCCTTCGAGGCTAATACCGTGAACCATTGCAGCTTCTTCTAAGCTCTCCATTTGGCTTGCGGGACAACCTACACAGCCCATGCCGTGATACATTAAAACTTCTATCGTTCTGGGATCTTTTCTAATAATATCTCCAATTAACATATCTTTTGTAAATTTCATTTAAATACCTCCTATTACATTTACGAATATAATCTAAATTAATTATACCCATTATGTAGAGCTTAATCAATAAAAGCTCGATTGAAAAAAATATATTTTATGATATTCTATAAATGGTGAGAAAATTTTGAGAGAATACTTTATGAAAGAGGCCTTAAAAGAGGCCGAAAAAGCATATTTAAAAGAAGAAATCCCAATAGGCTGCGTAATAGTAAAAGACGGAAAAATTATAGGCAGAGGCCATAATCAAAAGCGTGAAAAAAACTGCGCAAACTACCATGCAGAAATGATCGCAATAAAAGCAGCTTGTAAAAATATAAATCATTGGTGGCTAGAAGATGCAGAAATCTACATTACATTGGAGCCTTGCGCAATGTGTGCAGGCGCAATATTAAATGCAAGAATTGCAAAAGCCTTTATTGCCGCTAAAGATTTGCGCATGGGCTGTGCAGGCACAGTCATAAATTTATTAGATATGAAAAGTTTCAATCATAAAACGAAAGTCGAATTTGGAATTTTAGAAAGAGAATCGAAAGAGCTCATAGCTAAATTTTTTAAAGAACTAAGAGATAAAAAAGCGAACGAGAAACTAAAAGAATAAATTTAAAAAACTGATAATTATATTTTAAATTTTAACTTTTTATAGCAATAGATATTTAAGAAATTAAATTAATAAATTCAAAACAAAAATTATATCAATTAAAAAACGGCCCAATAGGCCGTTTTCAAATAATATGGAGCTGACGACGGGGGT
>JAUNVH010000016.1:0-5644 GCA_030537765.1 Tissierellia bacterium
GCTTAGCTTGCTTTGCTTGTTTCTTAATTCTTACACTATTTTTAATTATCAAGTTTCTTTGCCGACCAATTTTGACCAGCTTTTATATTATACATAGCCTGATCAATTTTGTCAAATAGAATTTTGATTTTTTTAAAACTTTTTTTCTGATTGAAATTAAGCTTTTTTAAGTCGACAATAGCAATTTTAGCATAGCCAAAAACTATTGTCAATCACTTTTTTATAATTTTTTAAAAAAATATGAAATTCCGTGCATTCTTTATTTTACCCTATTATTAGATTGTTTAATCTATAATTTTCTATCATTTTGAAGAATTTAAAATTTTTTTGTATCTAGTTCTCGTTAGAAAATAATAGATTGGCAATATTAGGCAAAATAGATTCATTACAATTGAAATTTTTGGCACATTAAATATTTCTATGGCTATTCCTGCCGTTATATTCCAAGGTATAATTGCGGGTATTACTATTACACTGTTTTCAAAATCGATTGCCATTAAATTTTTATTTTTGTAAGTATCTTTGATTAAATTTCCTGCCATCATTACGGAAAGTGTTTGAGTGCATGTTATCATGCTCAGTATTATAGAAACTATTATTAATGCAGGAAAATGCCCGATGCTAATTTGGAGCTTATTAATTTTCTTTTTAAATGGATCCATGAATTTCGTCTTTTCGAAAATTCCAAAATAGAATGCCGAAATTAAAACTGTGATTATCATTACACGCATTCCATATATGCCACCGCCATTTAAGATTTTAAGCGCTTCTTCGCCGCTATTATATCCAAAAGTCATCACTTTAATCAATTCTGTTAATCTTACTTTTTTTATTATAAGCGCTATTGCCGCACTGATTATACTCGATATGCTTAATAGTTTTATGCTATCGAGTTTAAATATTGCCAATACAATTATTGTTAATGCTGGTAATAATGAATAATGGCTTATCTGATGTGATGCTTGCAAATTTGAAATTATGTCGACCCCTTTTTGTGGGACATCATTTCCTATTATCAATGCAAATATCATGGCTGTTATTAAAGTAGGAATTATTGATGTTTTTAACATTCTAGGTAGATTATTAGAAACTTTTGTATCACTTAATTTTGCGACTAATTGTGCAGATGATGACACTGGGCTCATCCTATCTCCTACCATGATGCCTGATAATAATGCTCCACCAGAGATTATTGGATTCATTTGAAAAGCTTTAGCCATTATTGCTATTACAACTCCTATTGTGGAAGCAGTTCCCATGCATGATCCTGTAATTATGGACATAATTGCAGTTAGTATAAATGCCCAAAAATAAAAATATCTCACATTTATCCATTTCGTGCCCTGTAAAACTAAATACTGTATAGTTCCACTTTCTCGCCACAACCCTGTCAATATGCCTATGAGTAAAAATATAATTATAAGATTTTTTGCAAAGTTTATTCCACTTTTGAACATTTTTAAAAAATCTCTTCCTCTAAAGCCTTTCTCATAACCATCATATATAAATAATATAAGTCCTATTAACAATGCATAGATTATATTATAACCACTAATTGCACATATTATTATTGATGCAGTAAATATTGTACAGATTATATAAAAGCTCATTTTAGTTTACCTCTATGAATTTTTATTAAATTCTTCATCTGTTGTTCGTTATATATGTCGAAAAAAGGTTTCCAATAATTGGGAAGATATTTTACATAAGATTTATCGAAATATCTATCATCTATTAATAATAGTTCTCCAAAGTCGTCTTTACTTCGAATTAATCGGCCTCCAGCTTGAGAGACTCTGTTTATGGCAGGAAATTTATATGCATAATCATATCCATTTTCCATTCGTTTGTTAAAAAAGTTCTTTATTGCCTCAGTTTTAAAATCGAAACCAGGTAAGCCGATTGAAACTATTGCAATTCCATTTAATCTATCGCCTACTAAATTTATGCCTTCTGCAAAAATTCCGCCCAATACGGCCAGCCCTATATGGTTTTTATCATTTTGAAATTTGTTTAAAAACTCTTTGCGCTCATGTTCTTTCATGAAGTTTTCTTGTATCGTAAGATTATCTGCATATATTAAAGGACTTAGCATTTCCATATAGGCATATGATGGAAAAAATATAAGATAGTTGCCATCATGTTTTATAAAATCATTTAGGCAATTAGCAATTTCATATTTCGTATCTTGTCTGTCTTTATATTTTGTAGAAATTGGCGCCCTTATTGTACATAGTCTATTTTTGTCAAAAGGAGTTGGAAGTTCTATATTATATACTTCTTCATCTCTTGTTATTAATCGTCTATAATAGTTTATTGGTTTTAATGTAGCCGAAAAAAATACGCTCGCATGTACTTTTTTTATTATTGATAATATCATTTCGCTTGGATCTATATTTGCTATTTCTATCTTGCTATTATTATTCGATATATAAGTTAGATAGTTTTCACTATAAAGCTCATCAATTTTAAGATATCTGAATATTTTGAAATATATATCTAACAGCTCTTCTTTTATTTCTGCTTCGAGTTCCTCTTCAGATTTAAAATATTCATCACATATATCTATAAAATTTTTAAAGTCTTCTATATATATATTTATTTTTTCTTCTATGGCTCTGTCTTTTATATTGTTATTTTTTTGAATATTTCCAAAATGAAATATTATCCGCTTTATTGCATTTATTATTTTCTCGTCTAGACTATCTTCATTTTCCATCAGTTTTTCAAAATCGCCTAAACTTATTTCAGCCGTATACATTTTTCTCGTTCTATCTATTAAATTGTGCGCTTCATCAATTAATAGTATGGTTCTTTCAACGGTCACATCGAAATACCGTCTTAAATAGACGAATGGATCGAAAATATAATTGTAATCACATATGATTGCATGGACATATTCTGAAAGATTTAATTGAAATTCAAATGGACATATATTATATCTATTTGCATAATCTTCTAATACATTTCTATTTATTCTATTTTCATTTTCTAATATATCGAAGATTGCATCATTAACTCTGTCATAATGACCTTTTGCCCTATTGCAAGCATCGGGATTACAATTTGGCTTATCTAATATGCAAATTTTTTCTTTTGCAACTAATGTGATTGACTTCATACTTAGTCCAAAATCTTCAACTAATTCAAGAGCCGATTCCGCTGCCATATGCTGAGTATTTCTGGCTGTTGTGTAAAAAATTTTGTCTGCGACATTTGTTCCAATAGATTTTATAGCAGGATATATTACAGATATGGTCTTGCCAATCCCGGTCGGTGCATCGGCATATAGTATTTTTTCTTCTCGTATCGTATTGTAGACCGCGATTGCAAGTTCCCTTTGTCCGTTTCGATATTTCTCAAACGGAAAAGCAAGCTTTGTTGCCGTTTTTTGTAATTCTATCTTTTGATTTGCAAGTAGTTTCGAAAGTCGCAAATAATTTTTAATCAGATTTTCAAAAAAATTATTCAATTCGGCTTTTGTAAATATTTTTGAGAGTTTTTTATTTTCTTCTGTTTTTAAATTGTAATAAGTCAAAATCACTTGAACATTTCTAAGATTGTGCTTTTGCGCCAAAATATGGGCATAGCATTTTGCTTGAGCCCAATGTAATGGATTGGAATCCTCATTAAATTCATCTAAATTTCTTCTAGTCGATTTGATTTCATTAACCGAGTATTTTCCATCTAAAATTTTTACGCCGTCTGCTCTGCCTTGTATTTTAAATTTTATATCTTCCATTTCCAATTCTATTTTTAATGGCAATTCTTTTTTAGTATGCTCATCGTATAATTCTTGCATCTTTTTATGGGCCATTATACCTTCTATCCCTGAAATCATGCCAAGAATTCTGTCATCAATATCGCCTGAACGCATACAAAATTCTACAAGGTTTCTCACTGAAATGTTTACACTTTTCAAAATATCACCAAAATTCTTACTCTCTCATTCCCCTAAGTAGTTTTATTTCTTCGCCATAACCTTTCAATTCATTTGGAGTTTCTAAATAAAAGGGAATATCTTTTAGTTTAGGATGATTGATTATTCTCTTAATAGCTTCTAAGCCAAGACTTCCTTTGCCTATTTTTTCATGTCTGTCTTTAGCGGCCCCTAGTTCATTCTTACTATCGTTTAAATGAATAGCTTTTAGTCGATCAATCCCAATTAATCTATCAAATTCATTAATCATTTCATCTAAATCATTTACAATATCATAGCCTGCCTCAAATACATGACAAGTATCTAAACAGACTCCAATTGTCTCATTAAATTTTGCCTTTTCAATAATCTGTGCAATCTCTTCAAAGTTTCTTCCAATTTCTGTTCCCTTACCTGCCATAGTTTCAAGAAGTATTGGTATGTTTAAATTTACAACCATAACCTCATCTAATGCAGATACAATATTTTCGATTGCCCTTTCAACGCCTATGCCCACATGAGAGCCGGGATGAAAATTATACATAAAGCCTTCCATGAGATTTAATCTTTCTAAATCTTCTTTCATTGCTAGCAAAGCAAAATTTCTAGTTTTTTCAACTTCTGAAGCTGGGTTTATTGTATATGGTGCATGTACTAATGGAGGATGGAAATTGTGCTCTTTCATCAAATTTTCTAAAGCATTGAAATCTTCGGGATCAAATTTTCTCGCTCTCCCTCCGCGTGGGTTTCTCGAAAAAAATTGAAAAGTATTTGCATCTATTTTCAAGGCCTCTTTACCCATATTTAAATATCCTTTTGCGACCGATAAATGCGGTCCTATATAAAACATTAAATCACCTCTTTGATTATTATATCAGAAATGAAAAGACTTTTATAATTTTAATTTTTATATTAATATACTGTATTAATTTTGTTATAATGTTATAATACAGCATAGTAATTTATAAGATAAGTTGAAAATTAATTCAACAGGAGGCATGACATGAAAAGATTAGTTACAACGATTGGACTAGCAGTATTATCTATTGCAATATTAACATTTTTGTCAAGTCTCGTTGAAGATACAAGCGTTTCTAATATTCCAAAATACGAATTATATTCATTAGAAGAAATTGTCGAACTCGATAAACTAAATGGAGATGAAGTTCTAATTAGGGAAATCCCAATTGATGAAGATACTGATTTAATTTTATATGTACGGGCTGAATTATCCAAAGGAAATATTGTGAGCATTCCGTATGCGGAGCTTACAGTTAGAAATCTCAAGAAAAATGATAGAATTTTCAAGGTCAGCTGCGTTTGCTAGCCGGCGACGAGAGAAATTTCACATATTATATTGATGGAATTTTGGCCAATGTTTTAGGCCTAAAGATCCATCTGCATATTACAAAAGAACTATTCATGCAACAGAAGAGTCTGAAACTTTTTTATATTCTACCTCCTATGAAATAACATCCGGTACATATAGGACTACAACTAAGATTCACAAACGTGAACCAATGGGCGTTTATAATATTGCGAAAGATTTTAATTAAAAATTTTATATTAGATTCTTATTTTTCTTGACAGATGCTTAAAAATCTGATAAATTTAATCGTAATTGAATATGAGACAATGAAGAAAGCAAAGTAGCAAAGTGTATGAAGCTTTGTGAAATTACAGTTTTTGGAGTCTGATTATTTTATACATTATGTATTTTAAGGC
>JAUNVH010000016.1:5744-37845 GCA_030537765.1 Tissierellia bacterium
ATGAAGCATATGCAAAACCACGGCCATGTACCGATTGCACTTTTAGGCGGCGGAACGACAATGATTGGAGATCCCTCTGATAGAACCGATATGAGAAAGCTCATGACAAAAGAAATTATCGACAATAATGCATTATGCTTTAAAAAACAGATTTCTAAATTTTTAGATTTTACTGATAATAAAGCAATTTTTGATAATAATGCCGATTGGCTTTTAGATCTAAATTTCTTAGATTTTATGCGTGATATTGGAGTTCACTTTTCTGTCAATCGAATGTTGACATTTGATTGCTATAAAAATAGATTAGAACAAGGCCTCACATTTTTTGAATTTGGTTATATGTTGATGCAAAGCTATGACTTTTTAGTTTTGAATAATAAACATAATTGCAAACTTCAAATGGGCGGCTCTGACCAATGGTCAAATATACTTGGCGGAATTGAACTTTGTAGAAAGAAAAACGACGTTCAAACATATGGTATGACATTCAAATTATTAACTACAGCTGCAGGAATCAAAATGGGAAAAACTGCAAAAGGTGCTATTTGGCTAGATAAAAATAAAACTACTCCGTTTGAAATGTTTCAATATCTTAGGAATTGCGATGACAGAGATGTTGCTAAATTCCTCAAACTATTGACTTTCTTACCGCTCGAAGAAATTGAAAAGCTTACAAATGTTGAGGGGCAAGCACTAAATAAGGCAAAAGAAGTTTTGGCATATGAAGTTGTAAAATTTGTGCATTCGAAAAAAGATGCAGACGAAGCATTAAGCGCCTCAAAATCTCTATTTGGTGGTTCCCAAGATTCAGACGATATTCCATTTTTAGAAATGTCGAAAGATAAATTTGAAAATGGATTTAATATTGTGGAACTGATGAACGAAATCGGGGCAATCAAATCTAATAGTGAAGGCAGAAGACTCATATCTCAAGGCGGAGTTAGGATTAATGACGAAAAAGTAGATTCTCATGAGTTAAATGTCAATTTAGACGATTTTGAAGATGACAAACTTATGATTAGAAAAGGTAAAAAATATTATTTCCAAATTAGACTCAAATAGGAGGCAAAATGTTTTATAAAGCTAAAGCTAAAAATTTGATGTTCAATACTTTTAAAGAGATTCATGACGAATGGATGCTAATTACTGCAGGAGATATAAATGACTTCAACACGATGACGGCTAATTGGGGCGGTTTTGGAGTTTTGTGGCATTATAATACTGCGATTATCTTTGTTCGTGAAAGTAGATATACTAAAGAATTTTTAGACAAAAACGATACATTTACGCTCTCTTTCTTTAGTAGAAGATATAGGGATGCGCTAACTTTTTGTGGTCAAAATTCTGGCAGAGACTTTGATAAAATTAAAGAAACTAAATTAAAGCCCATTGAGCTAGAGGGCAATGTAGGTTTTGAACAAGCAGATACAATTTTTGTTTGCAAAAAAATTTTAGCAACTGAATTAGGGCCAGATACCATTATCGCTAAAGAAAATTTAAAAAAATGGTATGATACGAAAGATTATCACACAATGTATATTGGCGAAATACTGACCATTTTTAATAAAGAATAAATTTAGAGCCGGACTGAGCGTCCGGCATTTATTTTTTGAAAACTATATCTAATGCTTTTTGTAACTGACCTGCTCGATTCAATGGGGTATTGGCCAATGCAGGTATTATATTTACTATTGGATTTTTTTCATAATTGTCTCCGATGCTATTTTCTAAAAGGCCGAGCATCTCTTCTAATTTATAAAATTTAAATCTTTCGATATCCATTAGCTTTGCTCTTTTTTCCATAGCATTTATCAATATTTCTCTAAAGTCAGATTTCTTATTTATATCCAAAAGCTCACAAAGCTTTTCTAAACATTCATTCAAAAACTGCCTGTGGCTAATAAGTTTTAGATCAAAATAATCGCAAAGTTCTTTCATTTTTTCATCTGATTGAATAAAAAAGTCTAGAGCATCTGTTTCTGAAAATATGTCGAAATAAAAATAGTTGCCAAGTTTGCCTTCAAATACTCTTTTTGCATCATAGTATCCAGCATTTAAACCAAGTTCTGCATTTTCTTTTGTAAAATCCATAATCGAAAATGTATTTTGATAAGGTCTTATTACTGTAGTTCTTTCTGATTTTTGTATTTCTTTAGGTGCTTTTTCTGCCACTGTGCGCACCACAATAATATCGTGCTCGTAATTTTTAAGTATAGAAAATGGAATATTTTCATAAAATCCGCCATCTAGATAATACTTTCCACTTAAAGGCTCCATTTTAAATACTGGGAGATAACAACTTGCCAATAAAAATTCATTCAATCTGCCTTGTGGAATATCTTCAATAAATAGTTCAAGCGGCTTCCTATCCGATAGATCATAAGTTACAATTCCAAGCCTTATATCAGAATTTCTTATTTTTTCTTCATCAACGTATTTATCGAGCATTTTTTTAAACGGATCAATATCTAGGCCGCCTTTTTTCAACACATCATATACGACACTAAGATCTCTCGTTATCGTTTTTAAATTTCTCTCATCGTGTAAAAGTGCATAGGCTACTTTATCATTCATTTCAAATATTTTTGAATATGAAATATCTTTCCACGTTTCTTCGGCAATATGCATATCGCCTTGAGCAATTAAGGCTGCATTTAATGAGCCTACAGAAGTCCCAACTATTGTTGAGACTTCTAGCCCTGCTTCTAAAATTGCCTTATACGCCCCTATATGATATGCGCCGCGAGCTCCCCCGCCTTCAAATGATATTGCGTACATTTAATCTCTCCATTAATTTAAATCTGCAGTACAATGCGGACATTTAACTGCTTCGATAGGAATTTCCGTTTTGCAAAATGAACAAGCTTTTGTCGTTGCAATTGCTTCGTCGGCCTTTTGTTTTTTCATAGCATTTATTTTTCTAACTAATAAAAATATTACGAATGCGATAATTAAAAAGTCCAAAATAGATTGTATGAATAGACCGTAATTTAAGGTTGCAGCATTTGCTTCTTGAGCCGCTTCAAGTGTTGGATAAGTATTTCCATCTAAGCTGACAAAACGCGTTGCCAAATCTACACCACCCATAACTAAGCCTATTACAGGCATCAATATATCTGCCACTAAACTTGCTATTATCTTTCCAAAAGCTCCGCCAATAATTATACCGACGGCCATATCTACAACATTTCCTCTTTGAATAAACTCTTTAAATTCTTTGAACATAATTTTCACCCTCCTCGAGTATTGTCTTTATATATTTGCCCAATATTTTGTGATATAATCGTTTGAAAGGAGATGAATTTTATGACAAGACTTTCATGGGACAAATATTTTGTAGAAATCACAAAGATGGTGGCACAAAGATCCACATGCGATCGTGCAATAGTTGGTTGTGTAATAGTAAATGCCGACAATAGAATTGTATCGACAGGCTATAATGGCAGCGTCACTGGAAATCCTCATTGTGACGATGTAGGCCATACTATGCGTGATGGACACTGTATTGCCACTATTCACGCTGAAATGAACGCATTATTATATTGTGCAAAAGAAGGCATTTCAGTAAAAGATTGCAAATGCTATGTTACACATTTTCCCTGCTTAAACTGCACAAAGGCGCTAATACAAGCAGGAATAAAAGAAGTGTTTTATATAAATGACTATCGCAACGATCCATATGCTATGGAATTATTTGATAAAAATAATATTAAATATACTAAAGTAGAATAATTATTAAAAGGAGAAAGCACAAAGGAATTTAGGATAAATAATATGAGTATAAAAGTTAAACTATGTAAATTCGTATCAAAACTTGTAAAGACGCCCGAGCATCCATTCAATATGCAAAAGGACGGAACAAAAACGTATGAAGAATGGCAATTTGAAAATGGAGAAAAGACTATAGAGTTCTATCTCGATTTCACCGATAAAGACACGATGTTCAAGGACAAATATGTGCTAGATATAGGCTGTGGAGCCGGCGGAAAATCAATTTATTATGTAAAGCAAGGTGCTTCACATGTCGTGGGAGTAGATATTGTTGAGTATTATAAAGAACAGGCTGAATCTTTAGCCCAAAAATACGGCGTTAGCGATAAATTTACTTTCGAAGTCCAAGATGCGGCCAATTTAAATTTTCCTGACAATACATTCGACACCGTTATTATGAATGATGCTATGGAGCATGTCGATAAGCCGATGGAAGTGCTTAATGAAATTTATCGAGTTTTAAAAAAGGGTGGAAGGCTATATGTAAATTTCCCACCTTATTACCATCCTTATGGCGCACATCTTTCTGATGCCATAGGATTTCCATGGATTCATATGTTCTTTAGTGAACAGACTTTGGCAAAAACCTATAAAGAACTGGTCAAAGATCTTCCAGATGGACAAAAACGAATCAATTTCCGAATATCTGAAGATGAAAATGGCAAAGAATATTTTTCATATATAAATCATATGACGCTTAGGCGATTTAAAAAAATTAAGAATGCAGTAGATTTTAAAATTGCATATTATAAAGAAGTTCCGCTAAGAAACTTTTTAAAACCACTTGCCAAAATGCCGCTTTTAAAAGAGATGTTTGTAAAAATGGCAGTCTGTGTCTTTGAAAAATAAAAGAACCGAAAATTTAATCTTTTCGGTTCTTTCATTTTATAATACTTATCTTTGTTTCTCCGAAATCTGCATTTTTTGCTAGGGAATCGGCACAATCATTTAAAAAATCACCGCTATGAGCTAGAACTTTTTCAAATTGAATATCAATCTTTTTGGATGCTTCATCCATGAACTTTTTATATTTTTTTGTCAATTCCGTATTTGTTTTCCAGCGGCCTTTTGCCCATTCTTCAATGCCTTTATAGTCATAATAGATTTTAATAGAATTAGCTTCATTCTCCAAGGCATATTGTATTGCAAAGACTGAACCCATTATCTCGCCTGATACATTTCTATGCGCGCTGTAAGTGCTTTTTTTGAAACGCTTTGAAATTTCCACTATCTTGTCATTAAAAATCAAAACTCCACCATAACTATATGAATCATCTTTATTATCAAAAGAGCCATCAACATAAGCAATTATATGTTTTTCAGCAGGTTTTTTTACATCTATATACTTATTAAATTGAGTTTTATCAAAGCTTTCGATATTTAAAAATTTTTCGGCCTCTGCATAAGTTTTGAACTTTTTAAAGACTGCACCTGAAAAGCCTTCTACATTTTCTTTGCATTCATCCCAAGTATTATAGATTCCTGGAACTAATCCTTTTTTTACTGCATAATACATTTTTACCTCTCAATCAAAAAACCTACCTAAAAACTTAGGCAGGTCGGTTTTCATTATTTAAGCGCTTCAATTACTGCTTTTTTAATTCCATCGCTCGTCATTGTGGCGCCGGAAATTCCATCGACATCGTGAGTATTTGCTGCAACGATTTCTTTAGGAATATTTTCTAAAGCGTCTTCTACATTTGGAAGAGCATCAACAGATTCATCGTGTTCAAGAATCTTTACTTCTTTGATCTTCCCCTCTTCTACTTCAACTGCAACTCTAATCTTAACTTCATCATTATAGCCAAAAGCTTCGCCTTCATGAATTCCGTCTTGATATTCTTTTTTACCACAACCCAGAAGCATTGTAGACATGACTAAAGCCATAATTATAATTATGATTCTTTTGTCCATTATAACCCTCCTTGCATAAGATTATACTAAAAGGTTATTTTATTATCAAGTCGCTTATTAAGATTTAAATAATTCTTTTATCGCTTGCAAAATACCCTCTTCATTTATTTTAAAATCTTCAAAGACTTGATTTGCTGGAGCCGATTTACCAAAGCTATTCATGCCAATGTTTATTCCCTTTATTCCAGTATAATTGCCCCAACCAAATGTAGATAGAGCTTCTACTGAAATACGTTTTTCAATATTTTTTGGTAATATTTTTTCTTTATATTCATCAGTCTGTTCTTCGAATAATTCCATAGAAGGCATACTTACAACTCTTATATTGTCTTTAAATTCTGATTTTTCTTTTGCATTAATCGCAGTTGCAACTTCAGAACCTGTGGCAATGAGTATCATTTTTAATTCATTCTTTGCCTCAGATACAATATATGCTCCGTTCATTACTCCTTCACCAGAATTTTCTAAAGCTTCTAAATTTTGACGAGTAAGCGCAATTGAAACTGGTGATTTTTCAGATTCCATTGCATATTTCCAAGCATAGGCAGTCTCTGTGAAATCAGCCGGTCTAAATACTTTCATATTTGGAATTGATCTTAACATTGCCAATTGATCTATGGGCTGATGAGTTGGTCCATCTTCTCCTACTCCGATTGAATCGTGTGTCAATATATAGATTTGTGGAATTTCCATTAGAGCCGATAATCTCATAGCACCTTTCATATAGTCTGAAAAGACTAAGAATGTTGCACAATAAGATCTCAATCCCCCGTGGAGTAATATTCCATTGGCTATTGCCGCCATGCCATGTTCTCTAACTCCAAAGTGAATGTTTTTTCCCAATGGATTTTCATTTGAGAATGAATCCGAGTTTTCCATAAAAGTTTTATTTGAAGGAGCTAAATCTGCACTTCCTCCAAACATAGTAGGTAATTTATTTGCGATTCTGTTTAATAAAATACCTGAAGCAGCTCTCGATGCCATATCTTTTTCAAATGAAAAATATTCATCATCGAAGATATCTTCATCTGATTTACCCGATATTGCAATTTCAAAGTCTTTGAAATCTTTGGGGTATTTTTCTTTATAGGCTTTTAAATCTGTTTGATAATTATTGTAAATTTCGAGTTTTTTATCTAATTGTCTTTTAGTCTCATCGTAGATTTCTTCAGGAATTTCGAATGGTTTATAATCCCATTGTAAAAACTCTCTCATTTTTTCAATTTCATCTTCTCCAAGCGGAGCTCCATGAGCAGAAGCTTTTCCAACTTTGTTTGGTGAGCCGTATCCAATTTTTGTTGTAATAATTATGATCGTAGGCTTTTTTTGCTCTGCTTTGGCTTCTTTTATCGCATTATCAATTGCTAATATATCATTTCCATCTTCTACTTTTAAAACTTGCCATCCATAAGCTTCATAACGCTTAGCGACATCTTCAGTAAATGCAAGATCTGTCGAGCCTTCAATTGTGATTGAATTGGAGTCATAAAGCATAATGAGCTTAGATAGACCCAAAGTCCCCGCAAGTGAACTAGCTTCGGAGCTTATGCCTTCCATCAAATCGCCATCTCCACATAATACATAAGTATAGTGATCGACAATTTTAGCATCTTCTTTGTTAAATTTTGCAGCCAAATGTTTTTCTGCCATCGCCAAGCCAACGGCCATTCCAACGCCTTGGCCCAAAGGGCCCGTTGAAGTTTCAACTCCGTCAGTCATTCCATATTCTGGATGCCCTGGAGTGTTTGAATTTAATTGTCTGAAATTTTTAATATCTTCCATGCTCACCTTAAAGCCATATAGATGCAGTAATGAGTATAGAAGCATTGAACCATGCCCTGCAGACAGCACAAATCTGTCCCTATTGATCCAATTTACATCATCTGGATTCACATTTAGATGTCTGCTCCAAAGTGTATAAGCCATTGGAGCTGCACCCATTGGAAGTCCTGGATGTCCTGAATTTGCCTTTTGAATTGCATCTGCTGATACTACTCTGATTGAATTGATAATCTTTTGCTCGATATTCACTCTATTCCTCCTCGATTTTTACTGAATTCTTATCTGTCAATATATTTATTAAAAATTTGGGCAAAGCCAATTGTCTTTTAAATCTAGACGGTTGCGTGATAAGTCTATAAAACCATTCTAGATTGAGTTTTATAAAGATATCGGGAGCTCTTTTTATATTGCCCGCCAAAATATCTGTCACTCCACCATTTCCTATAATAATATTTGTATTGAGCTTAGCTATATTATTATGAATCCATTTTTCTTGCAAAGGAAAACCAAGTCCCACAAATAAAACATTGGCATTGCTTCTATTTATTATCTCACAAATTTCATCTTCTGTCTTCGTTCTACTTTCTGAATTATGGCTGCCCTTAAAATAACCGTGATGATAACCTGCAATCTTTATATTTGGATAGTCCCTTTCAATATTTTCGGCAGCTTCTTTTGAAACGCCTTCTTTTCCGCCCAGTATAAATAGTCTAATGTCCATAGTATTACTTAATTTTAATATTTCCATACTGAGGTCAAAGCCAGTTACTCGCTCTTTCAAAGGCAGATTTCTTATTCTCGATGCATATACTAAGCCGATACCATCTGCAATAGTAAGATTAGCTGAATTTATAATATTTCTAAGGTCTTTATCGTCTTTTGCGGCATAGACAATTTCAGTATTAGGCGTAATTATTGAATGGGCCTTATCTTCTTTTAAAAATGATTTAGCAATTTCAACTGCCTCTTTTAAATCAATATTATAAATCTTGGTTCCAAATATTTCAATCTTATCCATGCTTTTCACCTAGCAGTTTCAAGACATTGTCAATATTTTTCCAAGCTTTTTCCCTCAAAGCTTCTCCACCCATTATAGTCTTAGTTTTTAATTCTTCTAAATTCTCTAAAGATTCTAATACGATTTTTGAAAAATTATCGGCATCGAAATTTGAAACATCTGCTCCCAAATCGATATTCATCTCTTCCATAAGAGCTTTAACTTTTGGATCGTATATTATCCCAATATAAGGCGTTTCAGCATTTATTGAATATACGAGCGAATGAAGTCTCATCGCCAAAGTTAAATCACAAAGAGAAAGTATGGCCATAATTTCTTCTGCTTCATATTTAGCTTTTAATAAAAAGGCCCTGTCTTTATCTTGTATATTTTCGATAACAGATTTAGAAAATTCTAAATCAGACGGATAATGAAGCGGCACAAATAATAGATTATAATCAGTTTTTTCAATTAATATATTAGCTAGTTTTGCAAATTTATCTATTAATTTATCTTCTTTCCAATTTCTTAAACATAGGGCTATAAACTTTTTGTTTGAATCTATATTTTCGTTTTCTAATATTGTTTTGGCAATATCTTTTGTATAAGGCTCTAGGCGCATGACAGGGTCGGCTGTGATTTCCATATTGGGCATATCTACTCCAATATTTTTTAGAAATTCATATGAATTTTTATCTCTCAAAGTTATAAGTCTTGTCTTGTTCAAGATTTTTTTAGTCAGTTCCCTATTTAGCTTGCCCGATATTGGGCCTACGCCATTTGCAAAAACATATGTGGGAGTCTTTGCAATTTGTGCCATTTTTAAAGTGCCTAGATAATAGATCAAAGATCGGGTGCTAGTAATATCTTGCAATAGCGAACCACCGCCAAATATGAATAAATCAGCCCTTTTTAATGCTTTAAAAACTTCTATTGGGCTAAATCTATCGACTGAGTTTACGCCATAAAAGCGCGCGGTCTTTTCCGGCGATTTTGAAAGCACTGTGAGCTCTAAATCTTTATTCAGTTTTTTCAAATCTTCGCATATTGACTTTAATATAGCATCATCACCGCTATTATCAAAACCAAAATAACCGGAAAGTACCAATCTCTTCATTTTCTTCTCCTAATTATCTTTATAAATTCTCTTCCATTGCTCAATTCTTTAGTTTTAATTTCTCCTGAGATTCTCATCATAGTAATTAAGATTGCAATTACAATCCAAAATGTAAATATGATTTTAGTCAAATAGAATATATGATCGAACATTGCATGCATAAGTATGCCCGTAAGGCCTGAGATAACACCTGCTCCTATCGTTTTAAAATATTTGTCTTCAGCCTTCATAAGTCTTACAATCGGGTATTTTATAAATGTATAGAGCATCATTATAAATGGCACAAAGCCCGCAATGCCAGTTTCTGCCAATGTCTGCATATAAGAATTATGCGTATGAAATAATGCTATTGTTCTGATATAAGTTTCAAATATCATTTTAAATGGCAGATGACCAAAGCCCACTCCTGCAAAAAATCTATCTTGAATCATATTGATTGTTATATCCCACATTTGAAATCTGTGCGCAATTGATGTGTCTGTAAGATTTGTAATACTCGTCAAACGAGTTAGATATGATGCAGGCAAAATCATTAACACTAATAGTACGGCAGGAATTGCAAGCCACAATAGCCTTATGTCTATCAATATACAAAACATCAATGCTGCAACTGCTATTGCTAACCAACCGCCTCTAGACATTGTGAGCAATATGCAAATTAGCATAATGGCTGATCCAATTGCAAATACAAATTTTTTCCAAATAGATTTTGTCTGCCACATCATCCCAATGGCTATCGGTGTAGTAAATACGAGATATTCTGCAAGTATATTTGGATTTCCAAATACTGAATAAACTCTAGCCATAATATCGGGAGTGCTTTCTACATCTACCCATTCTCTCCTTATCTGTACTCCTGTGAAATATTGCAATACTCCATAGATTGCAACTAAAAATGCTGCTAGAATTAAAAATGTCAAAGCATTATTTAAACTCTCTTTGTCATCAATTGTATTTATAAATACGAATAAAAAGCTAATTCCTGCAAGATGTATTCCCATATCTCTTGCGCTTCCCGCAAAGTAAAACGAACTAAGCGTGGCAATAAATGCTATTAGTAAATAAAATATTACAGGTGTTAAAAGTGGTTCTTTCAAAAGTTTGGCTCTTTCGTTTTTTATATAGTCGAATAAAAACATAAACAAAAGGCCAAACATCATTAAAAGCCCAAGTCTATCTGGTAAAAAAACGTAGAGAAATGTCGCACCATATAATCCTATTTTAAAATTGTATATCATTAAAAATATCGCTGTAAGAATTGCAAATGCAGCAATAAAGATTTTATTTCCAAAATTAAATTTTATAAATAATAAAATGATAGCAAAAAATATTGGAGCTATTAATTTTTCGCCTCTTCGTTCTACCACCATTTTTTATCTCCTTCGTCAATTTTAAACAGAGCAGTAAAAGGCTTTAAAGCCACGGAATGCTCTATTATATTTAGGACATGGTCGCTAATCAATAGTAGGATTATTCCCATAAATATAAATGCCCAAGCCATTTTAGATAAAAAGCCGTCATATAGTAATATGCCAATTCCCGTAAATAATAGAATTTTTGAAAACATATTAATTATTCCACTAAAGCCTGAATATGAATTTATAGCATCATAAGAGTCTGATGATAGAAACACATTTTTGTAAAATTTTATAAAAGTGTTTAGTAATTTCTCAATCAGGCTCACAAAAGAGCATATAATTTTATAAAATAGCGAATATTTAAAACAATTATTATCGCTTTTTAAAAATATTCCGGTATGAGAATTGTCAAATCCTGATTTAATTTTAGAACTAATATTTTTTGATAGTCTTCCAAAGATTGAGTTGCGCCAAAAGCTTCCCAAATAATTAACTATCACCATAATAAGTTTTATAAACTTACTATTATACATAATTTCACCTATTCTTTAATATCTATACCTAAACAAGTTCCAAAAAATGCTGCTCTTTTAGTTTTCATTCTATATTGAATTCCAACTCTAGTTTGTTCTCCGCCAAATGAATAAAATTCTGGACTTTCTTTTATATCGCCTTCAATTTTAATAATTACATTATATTTTTCAGGCACTTCTTCAAAGCCCCATGTTCCATCAGGTTTTTCAATTTTTTCTTTATAAGGTTCTACTTTTTTGTCTACAATTTCACCGATATAGGCGCCTTTATCGTAGTGATAAATTTTTTCACCTACTACAATATTTTCAACTGAAACAGTTCTGATTTCTGAAACTTCATAAGTTACAACTGCTTTTTTTACTCCCTCACTAAGTTGAGGTTTGCTCATAAGTCTCTTCGCGCCGCCTACAATGGCAAATAAAAGTAAAATTAAGACTAATAGATCAATAATATTAATGACACCAAATAATTTTCCTTTTTTATCAATAATTTTCATATCTTTCTCCTATTTTCTAAAATTGATTTATATATTTGAACCTGTCTTTCAGCCATTTTGGGTGCTGAAAATTCGGTTTCTACCTTATATTTAATCTTTTCTCCCATCTCTTTAGTTTCTTGTGGACTAGCTGCGGCTTGAAGAATTTTTTCGGCCATTTTCTCATCGTCATTTATATCGACTAAAAAGCCATTT
This sequence comes from Tissierellia bacterium, assembly GCA_030537765.1. Taxonomy (GTDB): domain Bacteria; phylum Bacillota; class Clostridia; order Tissierellales; family Peptoniphilaceae; genus JAUNVH01. The sequence goes on from JAUNVH010000016.1 coordinate 17,909, forward strand.
ATACCGTCTTCAATTAGTTCATCAATACCGCCCACATTTGTAGAGATTGTTGGCACTTTTAATCTTGCAGCCTCCATTATTACATATGGGAAGCTTTCAGATATTGAAGTCAATGCATTTAGATTGCTGACATTAAAAAGAGAATATGGATCTTTTAAAAATCCTAATAGTTTTATATTATCTCCCAAGTTTTTTTCAGTAATCTTATTTTTCATAATCTCCATTTCTTCACCGTCGCCTGCAATCAAAAACAGTATATTTTTATTAGTTTTCAAAACCTTTTCGGCCGCTTTTAAAAGCATTTGAGGATTTTTGACTGCATCGAGTCTCGCTGCCAAAGAGACTATAAATCTATTATTCAAATCTATATTGTAGCGCTTAAAGAAAGCGTCACGATCAACCATATTCATCGTTTCGGTAAAGTCCATGCCATTATAGAGAGTATATATTTTTTCTTTATTAAAACCTCTGTCGATCAACATATTTTTAAATGCTTCTGTCACTGCAATATAGTAATCGAAATATTTCAACGAAAATTCATTCAATTTTGTATAAATTAAATTTTTATAAAAACTGCCTTTGAAGTCTAGTAAATAGTCAGAGTGAATCGTTGTAACCATTGGTATATCGATTTTCTTTTTTAAAAACATGCCGATAAAATTTGCTCTAGCTCCATGGCAATGTATAATATCGTATTTCTCTTTATTTATCTTTTCGACCAATACTTTTATAATAGAGAGATCTGTTCGCTTCTTTTGCAAGATAATTTCAATATCGATGCCAGAGGCTTTAGCTTCATCGTAAAAGGTGTCCTTTATAAAACAGACGATTTTGGCATCGCATGACGATTTTAAATTTTTTAGTAATGTTATAATATGTGTTTTTGCTCCACCTTTGTCGCCTCCGCTAATCAGATGAAGGACTTTTATAGCCATAAGCTTTTCACCTCTTTCACAAATTCATATACATTATACAATAGATAGGTTCAAAATTTAAGCATTAACTTGTAAATTTATAAATTTTAACTATTTAAGCAGTTCATACTAAAAGGCGACTAGATAATTCTAATCGCCGCAATATGTTGGTTGATTATGTATGTTTGAAATATTTTAATGCTAAAGATATTAAAATAGCATCGTCTATTCTCATCATCGTCCTCGTGTCAATTTTTCCAATCTTGTCTTTTAGACGTTTTTTGTCTATAGTTCTAATTTGTTCAGTAAGTGCAACTGAATTTTTTGGTAAGCCTTCATTGCCAGCCGGAATCGAAACATGCGTTGGCAGTTGCGCCTTATTAGATCTAGAAGTTATTGGTGCAACGATAGTCGTTGGACTATATTTGTTTCCAGTATCATTTTGTATGATTAAAACCGGCCTAACTCCTCCCTGTTCAGAACCTACAACTGGACTAAGATCGGCATAATATAAATCCCCTCGTTTTATATTCATATTTTTACCTCGCCCTTATTTATTTCTATATTTTTCTAAATGTTTAAACACTCCACAAATATTATCTAATATATCCATAGATGTCAATGAATATTCAGAATATTTTTTTGCAGCTATTTCTCCAGCTTTGCCATGAATATAGGCCGCCGCAACAGCCGCATCGTAGCTATTTACGCCTTGGGCTAAAAGCCCTGTAATAATCCCCGTAAGCACATCGCCTGAGCCAGCCGTTGCCATTCCACTATTGCCTGAATTATTAATATAGTGGCGCTTCCCATCAGTCACAATCGTTTTGCTGCCCTTTAATAATACAATAATACCATATTCTTTTGCAAATTGCTTTGCAATTTCAATTCTAGACTCTGTATCTGATTTCAATTTATAGCCAAAGCGTTCGAATTCTCTATCGTGTGGAGTAAAGATCTTATTTTTAAAATTTGAAATGAGTGATCTATTTTGAGATAAAAGATTTAATGCATCGGCATCGATGACCATTGGCAAATCTCTTTTAGATATTTCTTTTAATAGTTTAAGCGAAGTCTCTGTTACGCCAATTCCAGGTCCAATAGCAATTGCATCTGCTCTAGTATCTTCGTCATACTCAGAATATTTTTTTACAATTACGCTGTTTTGCTTTATTGACATTGATTCAAAAATTGATTCAGGCACATAATTATATACTAAACCGGCGCCAGTTTTTAAACAAGCATTAGATGAAAGATAGCCAGCGCCAAGCATGCCATAACTGCCTGCAAATATGAGCGCTCTTCCAAAAGTTCCCTTATGGCCATCTGGATTTCTTTTTGGAACTTTTTTTAATATATCAAAATCTATTTTAGTAAAATCATTGCCAAGCATTGCAATTGCAGTAGAAAATTCTCTTTCATGAGAAATTGACACGGCAATTTCAACGCCTTTAATTTTACAGATGGGCCTATTATTTATATCTGATAATATTTCAATATCTTTAAATGATAATCTCTTTCCAATTCCAGTACCATAAGCTTTGGAAGCTGCTTCTTTTAATGCAAATCTAGCCGCAATATGTTCTATATTGAATTTTCTATTTGCAATTTGTTCAATTTCTTTTGGCGTAAATACGCGCGACAAAAAAGCCTCACCATGTTTTTGGTAAAGCATTTTTATCCTTTCATTACTAACTATATCAATGCCCAAATACATAATCCTCGCCTCAATTAGATTATAACAAATATATAGCCAATATAAAAGTGCGTTTATAAACTATTTTATCTTTCTACTTCCAGGTTTTATAGCTTCGTCCCCCAATTTACATAGAGGACATTTCGATTTTTCAAATGTGTTTATTTTAAGTTTAATAGCAGAATATAGTGGAAGTTCCATTGCCCTGTCGATTCTATCTACCATTGTACAAAATGCAATTACTTCGCCTCCCATTTCTTCTACTGGTTTCATAGCTTCTTTAGTAGATTTGCCAGTGGTAATTACATCTTCAGCCATCAATACTTTTGTGCCCGGTTCGATTTTAAAGCCTCTGCGCAAGACCATTTCGCCTTCGTCATTTCTCTCTGCAAACATTGCTGGAATGCCAAGCTGTCTGCCAAGTTCATATGCCACTATGATTCCACCAAGTGCAGGGCCCACAACTAAATCGGCCTCTATATTGTCTTTTTTTAATTTTTCAACAATTTTAGCCACAACTTTTTCTGCCTTGTCGGGATATTGTAAAAGTTTTGCACATTGCACATAGCCATCTGAATGTAGGCCAGATGATAATAAAAAATGTCCCTTTAATAATGCTCCCGATTCTTCAAAGTACTGAATTAATTTTTCCATAATTACCCCCTATTTTCTTCCAACGCTTTTTTCATATCTAATACTGCCATCCTTGCATAGTGACCAATATTTTCTTCGCCATCGTCAAATTTTTGAAAATTATATATTATTCCCCTAGAGGAATTAACAACTCCACCATTTCCGTCTTTGAGATATAGATTGCAATCTTTAGCAGTTCCTCCTTGCGCCCCATAACCTGGTATCAAAATAAACATATTTTTATATCTAGCTCTAATCTCTTTTGCTTCATCTGTATGAGTTCCGCCTACTACTCCACCAACAGATGAATAGCCGCATTCTCCCATATAGTCTTTTCCAATCTTTGCTAGATAATCGCCGACATAATTATATATTGGCAAACTTTTGGCTTCCAGATATTCCAAATCTTTAGCCCCAGGATTTGAAGTTCTCACTAAAACGAATATGCCTTTTTTGCCATCTTCTAAATATTTTAAATATGGATCTATGCTATCGAAACCCATATAGGGGCTTAGAGTTATAAAATCTGCTTCAAATTCTCCATCGAAATGAGCTTTGGCATACATATCGGCTGTCGATTGTATATCGCCTCTTTTTATATCTCCAATGCTTAAAAGCGAATTGTCTTTTAAATATCTCAAAGTCATAATATAGGCCATAAGCCCTTCGATGCCTTCTCTTTCATAATATGCAATCTGAGGTTTATAGATGGCAGCCAAATCTTTTGTATTGTCAATTATCTCTTTATTAAAATTAAAGATAATATCTGTTTTATTGTCAAACTTTCTTTTAAAACTCTCTGGTAATCTTTCTAAATTTGTATCTAGACCTACACATACATTTCCAACTTCTTTAACTCTCTTATAAAGCCTGTCAATAATCATATTTTCCTCCTAAAAAAAATGGTCATACTTTAAGTATGACCGCAAAGAATTAAATCCAATATCTTTTATAGCCTTGTCATGCTCACGGGTATGACTTAAAGGTTTAACAATATGGAGCGGGTAAAGGGAATCGAACCCTCACTTTAGGCTTGGGAAGCCGATGCACTACCACTATACTATACCCGCTAACACTAATGTGTTTTGTCTATATTATTTTATCATTTGTAAATTTTCAAGTCAATCTTAATCGATCTTATCTAGTACTCCTTTTTTAATCTCTTTTAGGAAAAATAATACTACAAAAAAGCTACAGAATTCAGCAATCAAAAACGCCCACCAAACATCGTTTAAAACTCCACGCTTAGAAATTAAATACGCCACAGGTATCAATATTCCAATCTGTCTGATAGAAGAAATTATAAGCGAATACATACTCTTTCCAAGAGCTTGAAACATTCCACTTGTAGCTATGGAAAAACCTACGAAGACAAAGCAAAGACTGATTCTTCTAAGAGCCGAAACACCAATATGCATCATCTCATCATTTGCATTAAATATCGACATGATATTGGCTGCAAAAAGCTGCATAATTAAAAGCCCCAAAACCATTACGATACTAGCATAAAGTGCAGCCTTTTTGTAAGTTTCGATAATTCTATCTTTGTTTTTTGCGCCATAGTTATAAGCCATAATCGGAACAGTACCATTGTTCAATCCAAATACTGGCATGAAAACGAACGACTGTACTTTAAAATAGATTCCAAATACTGCAACGGCAGTAGATGTAAATGTAAGTAAAATTTGATTGAACAAATAGCCCATAACGCTTCCCACCGATTGCATTACAGTCGTTGGGAGACCCACTTTTAATATTTCTTTTATGACTGAAGAATCAAATTCAATTCCCAAGAATTTATAATTTATATCTTGATTTTTGTATTTATTAAACAAAAAGCTAACTGCCATACCAGTAGTCTGTCCGAGAATTGTAGCTATTGCCGCTCCTTTTGCGCCCATTGCAGGTACACCTAAGTATCCAAATATAAAGATTGGATCTAAAATAATATTGGTTATAGCACCCACAGCTTGTGATAGCATCGATAACATAGGAAGTCCCGTTGCTTGTAACAGGCGCTCATTGTAGATTTGAATGAACTGAAATATTGAAAAAGTGGAAATAATGCTCAAATACGCTTTACCATGCATCAGTATTTCGCCACTTGCACCTTGTCTTTCAAAAAATGCTTCTGTAAAGAATATGCCAAATATTAAAAATAAAGAATACCACATAAACATTAAAATCAAAGCATTATGCGCAATTTTATTTGCATACTTTTTATCCTTTGCTCCCAAGGCTCTGGAAAGCAAAGCATTCATGCCCACTCCCGTTCCCACAGACGCAGCGATTTTAAAGCCTTGAATAGGAAAAGACATACTCACAGCAGTCAAGGCAGCTTCTGAAATATGAGAGACGTAGTATGAGTCGACAATATTATAGATTGCCTGCACCATCATTGAGATCATCATGGGTACGCTCATAGTTATTATTAAAGATCTTATATCCATAGTTCCAAGTTTATCACTCGCCGTTTTATTCGTCATATTTGCTCCTTAATGCTAATATTAATTAATAATTAAAATATTTTATCATTTGCTCGATTAAATCTGATATCATTTTTACAAGGCCATTAAATTATGTTATAATCATTCTATATAAGGGGTGGATTATAATGCAATATAGAGATTTTACGAAGGATGCCGTAAAAACTTCGTTATTGGGATTTGGCTGTATGCGATTTCCATGTATCGACAACGATAATTCAAAGATTAATTATACCTTATCTGCTAAGCTTCTTCAATATGCAATTGATAAAGGCATAAATTATATTGATACAGCTTACAATTATCATCAAGAGAATTCAGAAAAATTTGTAGGCCAATTTCTAGAAGAGAATAATTTGCGAAAAGATATATATTTAGCTACAAAAAATCCAGTATGGAAAGCCGAAAATCACGAAGATTTTGAACGCTTATTAGACGAACAATTGGATAGACTAAAAAGTGATTATATAGATTTTTATTTGCTCCATGCACTTGATAAAAAACGCTGGGATAAAATAAAATCATTAGATGTATTTAAATTTGTAGAAAAGGCTAAATCTGAAAAGAAAATAAAATATATTGGATTTTCTTTTCACGACAAATATGAATACTTTGAAGAAATTTTAAATGCATATGATTGGGATTTTTGCCAAATTCAATTAAACTTTATGGATGAAAATTACCAAGCCGGATTAAAAGGACTAAAGCTGGCGGCTAAAAAAGGCATATCAGTCGTCATAATGGAGCCATTAAAAGGCGGAAAGCTCGCAAAGCTACCCGATGATATTTTAAGCGTTTTTAAAAATATCAATCCAGAATATAGCTCAGCTGAAAATGCCATGAGATATTTAATGAATATGCCCGAAGTTTCAGTAGTCTTAAGTGGAATGAATGATTTTTATCAAATAGATGAAAATATAAAGACTGCTTGTGAGACTTTACCTAATAGTTTAACTGAAGCAGAACTAAATTCTTTCAAAGAAGTTGAAGGCTTAATGAACCAAAGGACAAAAGTAGATTGCACAGCTTGCGAATACTGCATGCCCTGTCCTTTCAATGTAAATATCCCAGGCATATTTAGACTCTATAATAATAAATATATCTATGGCGATCTGGATTCCGAAAAGAATTACGAAAATTTGGTCAAAAGCGAAAAAGACCAAAGCCAATGTGTGGAATGTGGCCATTGTGAAACCCAATGTCCTCAACATTTAGAAATAATAGAAGACTTAAAAGCAGCGCATAATGATTTATATGGGAGGAAAATATGAAAAAATTTATTAGCCTAATGCTTATTCTAACTATCTTATTCACATTATCAGCTTGTGGTAAGAAAAAGCCAAAAGATAAAGATATCGTCACTCCAACAGAAGAAAATACAGTTGGGGCCGATAAAGATTCTATAAAACCAAATGAATCAAATACTGTACTGCCCGAAAAAGCAGACGAACAAACAGAAAATCCTGAAACTGATGAAAATAAAGAGCCAGAGATGACAGAAGAAGAAAAAGAACTTCAAAAAAGTTATGAAGAGCAAATCAAAGCTCTTATTGAAAATTCCCATTATATCTCGATAATAAAGATGACACAGACTGGAGCAGCCGGCAAAGAAATTCATGTCATCGAAGACTTTAAAGGCAGTTTAAAAAATATTGAATTACCTGAAATTAAAAATTTAGAAGCAAATAAGGATTATCTAATATTCTTTAGAGATTCAGACACAGGAGATCTAATTCCAACTGATTCCGAAAAAGGAATTGTAGAGCTCCAAGGCGATGACGATCAAGCATTAAAAATTGTAAGAGACGTTCTCTCGCCAGAACCTACAGAAGAAAAAGAAAATAAATAGGAATAAATCAAAAGGCAGACATTGGCTGCCTTTAAGATTTTTTATAAAGGAGAAATATGAGAAACAATAAAACATTCAATTTATTCAAAAGATATTTGCCCTATTTTAAAAAATATAAAGGAATACTCTTATTCGACCTTTTTTGTGCAACCTTGACGACAATAAATCAAATGGTACTACCTGTCATTTTGCGATATTTAACAAATATGGGCATAAACGATATAGATTCGCTAAGTATGAAGATAATAGTTCAGATTTCAGTTTTATATCTGACATTAAAAATTATTGACGTAATTGCAAATTATTATATGGCAAATATAGGCCATGTTATGGGCGCCTATATTGAAACTGATATGCGCCACGATGCATTCTCGCATTTACAAAAATTATCAGATTCATTCTATAATAAGACAAAGGTAGGCGAAATAATGTCCAGAATTACGACCGACCTATTCGATGTGACAGAGTTTTCGCATCATTGTCCCGAAGAATATTGGATTGCATTCGTAAAGATATTAGTGTCATTTTTAATTTTAATAAGAATAAATATACCTTTGACATTGATCATCTTTTCTTTAATACCAATTATGTTAATAGCATCTAGTAAATATAATCACAAAGTAAAAAAGACTTTTAGAATGCAAAGAAATCATATTGGTCATCTAAATTCCAATATCGAGGATTCACTATTAGGTGTCAAGGTGGTCAAATCTTTTGCAGCAGAAGATTATGAATTTGAAAAATTTAATTCAGAAAATCAGGAGTTTTTAGATATCAAAAAACATACTTATAGAAATTTAGCATTATTTCATACTGTAACCCGTTCATTTGACGGAATTATGTATGTGGCTGTAATATTCTTTGGTGGAATATTTATGCTAAAGGGTTCAATTATGCCTGGCGATTTAATTGCTTATGTAATGTTTGTAACAACTCTGCTCACAACAGTCAGAAGAATTGTAGAATTTACTGAAACATTCCACAGAGGCATGACGGGCATAGATAGATTTTTTGAACTTATGGACACCGATATCGAAATATTTGACAATGACGATGCTATCGAACTCAAAGATGTAAAGGGCGATATAGATATTAAAAATGTGAGCTTCAAGTATGATACGGAAGAAGATTTTGTATTAAAAAACATTTCGCTAAAGGTTCGTCCAGGCGAAAATATTGCGATTGTTGGTCCTTCTGGAAGCGGTAAGACTACAATTACAAATCTTATTCCCAGATTTTACGATGTAGATTATGGCTCGATTACAATAGACGGTGTAAATGTAAAAGATATCAAGCTAAAAAACTTACGTTCCAATATCGGAATAGTTCAACAAGATGTCTATCTATTTTCAGGCACAGTGTTTGAAAATATAGCCTTGGGCGATCCAGATGCCACAATCGAAGAAGTCATGCACGCAGCAAAGCTTTCAGGCGCAGATGAGTTTATAGAAAAATTGCCCGAAGGTTATGAAACTTATGTTGGCGAACGCGGACTAAGACTTTCAGGAGGACAAAAACAAAGAATTTCTATCGCTAGAGTATTTTTGAAAAATCCTCCGATATTGATACTTGACGAGGCAACTTCAGCACTTGATAATAAGAGCGAAAAACTTGTACAACAGTCGCTTGTAGAACTAGCCAAAGGTAGAACTGTAATCACTATTGCTCACAGGCTTTCAACGATTATAGGTGCAGATAGGATTATAGTGCTTACCGATGAAGGCATTGAAGAGAGTGGAAATCATAAAGAGCTTATGGAGAAAAATGGCATCTATGCCAATCTATATAATCAAGGTTTTACAGATTTTTAATTTAATGCCCACTTTAAATAGTGGGCATTTTATGTTATTCTATTCTTAATACTTATGAATCTATATAGGAGGATAATATGTCAAAAGAAAGAATAATAATTATTTTGCAAGTCGTAATTCTATTTATGCTAATTTTAATATTTAATAAATTTTATCAAGTAGATAATAAAATCATATTAATGGAAGATTCTATAAGTTCTCAAATTTCTGATATTTCTCGAAGCAATTCTTTTATTATGGATGAATTGAAAAAATCAAATTCTATAATTAAAGATGCCAAAATCACCTATAAAAAATTTAATAAAGAAAACCAAAGTTTAGATTTTGATATCGAAGTCGTTCCAAAGAAAATAGACGAAGATACAAAAGTTTATATCGATTTTGGAGATGAAATTATAAATTTAGAAAAAGATAATAATTCATTTTTATATAGCGGAGAAATCGATATTACAAAAAATCTAGAAGGTAAAATTATAGTAGAAGAATCTGGCAAAAAATTTATAGAGCCTTATAAAAAAATTTCAAAAAATGCTCTCTATAAAGAAATTCTACCTGAAATTGTAATTTCAAAAGGAGAATACAGTAGTTCATATGTTGAAAAAGAAAGCCTATATAAATATAATTATGACTATGAATTTGAAAAAATCGTTTCAAAAAATGGTATCGGTTTTAAAAGTTTTAATTATGTATTTGAAATTGATGGTCGGGAAATTAAAAAAGAGCCTTTAGATAATAGTTCGGACAATGTAGTATTAAAGCTCAAAGATACCATAGATTTAAACCTTGACGAAAAAATTGTCTTTTATATTGAGGCGAAAGACGAATTAGATTTTATCCATAAATTTTATATAGATTCTTTTATTTCAGGTTCAGATTCTCATCCAGAGCCCTTTCCACGCGATGTTATAATCGCTCCAAATGGCGAAGTATTAGATAGTGAATTTGATTTTTAAAAATTAGACCCCTAAATTTGGAAAATTTAATCCAATTTAGGGGTCATTTTTTATTTATAATAGTCCAAAAGTTTCTTGTGTATCCACTGTAAAGATTATGCCCGCTCCAGGACTATCTATATCTAATTCTCGTCTTATTGTCTCCACGATTGAATCTGCGTTTTCTGTTCTCGCTATATTTAATACTATTTCTTTTTCAGGCTGAATCGGTATATTAAAAAGCATTTTTGTATTTTCGTTTGCGCTACCTCTTGCGTGGATTACTGTGCCGCCTGTTGAGCCTGCACTTTCTGCTGCTTGTAGTACTTTTCTCGATTTTCCATTGTCGACTATTGTGAATATCGCTTTATGGGTCATTTCTACTTCCTCCTTTTCTGTATCGAGATTATAATTTCTTATACCGAATACATTTTCTAATGCAATTGTAAATGCGATGCCGGCATTTGGCTTATCGAAATTAAATTTCTCTGATACTTTTTGGCATATTGATTCTATTGTTTTGGAATTTGAAATAGTTATTATTATTTCTTTTCTCAAATCTGCAAGGCCTAATGTACGTAATAGTCCACTCTTTGCAGTTCCTTCTCCTAAGAAAGCCGTCCAACCGGGCGCTTTTATTTCGCGCAGATATTTAGTTAATCTGGGTGCCTTATTTGAGTCGACAATAAACATTGCCAGATGATTATCTCCCATATTTCTATCCATTATTTACACCTCCGGTTTTACTGTTAAAAATCATTCCTAAAATTATAAGTGAAAATACTGCCATCATTGCAACTGTTGCAATAATTCCAAAGCCGTCTGTCAAGACATTTGCTCCAGGCACCGCTTCTGCAACTCCTGTGGCAAATCCCAAAACGAATGTCGCAGTCATTGGCCCTGATGCCACGCCGCCTGAGTCGAATGCTATACCTACGAATAAATTGTCAGTATATCTCATCATAATTAAACTTAGGGCATAACCTGGCAATAGATAATGCCATAATTTTATGGGTGGAATTATAATTCTAAGCATCGATAAGGATACTGCAATTCCTATTCCCAAGCTCAAAGTGATGAGTATTATTTTTCTTCTAATTGAGCCGGCTGTTATATCTTCAACTTGTCTAGTCAAAGAATAGACTGCCGGTTCTGCAAGTATGACTACAAGCCCTATCAAAAAGCCTACAATAACTGTGAAGAATTGACTAAATTTTGCCATTTCGTATCCCACTTTTTTGCCAGCTTCGATAAAGCCAATATCGACTCCGAGCATAAACATCACAAGCCCTATATAAGTATAGAAAAATCCAATTGCAATTTTGCGCTTATATTCTTCGTCTGTGCCAAAATCTTTTCTCTTATATATAAATATGGCAATGAGCGGCGCTATGCTTATGAATATATCTCTGTTGACATCTAAAAAATGAAACTTAATGCTATTTAATACGCCAGTTATATTTGCCATTTGTGATACATTTGAGCCAGAAAGTTCTTTATTGCCCGTTACTATTCCAAGTATTAAAACTACAATTATAGCACCTGCACTACACATTCCAACGAGTCCAAAGCTATCTTCTTCATTATTCTTGTCGCTGCCTTTAAAAAATGATACACCTGCAGCTAGAGCCAATATAAATGGTGTCGACATAGAACCTGTAGTTGCTCCCGAAGCATCGAATGCTATTGCTATATAGTCATTGGTGGAAAATATTGCCAAAATTCCAATTAATACATATAGGGCCATAAATGTGCCTTTCATTCCATATGATTTTATAATTCTGACCATACCAAATGAAAGCAATGCTCCTATTCCAATAGATACTACTCCTACTATCAAAAATTTATTCATCACACCGCCTGAAACTTCTGATACTTCTTGCGCTAGTATATGAAGATCAGGCTCGGCAGCTGAGATGAAAAATCCCAATATAAAACCTAATACTGCAATGAGTTTTATCCTTCCAGTATTAGTTAATAATTTTCCAAGCTCTACTCCCAAAGGATGTATTGATATATCTACACCAAATAGAAATATAGTTAGGCCTATAATTATTAAGATTGAACCTACAATAAATCGCTTTAATAAATCATCTCCCAAAGGAGTTATTGTAAAATTTAATAGAATAATGATTAATACAATTGGCAAAACTGATGAGAGTACATCTTTAAATTTTTCGCCCAGTATATTCATCAAAATCTCCTCCTTGATTTATCATTATAACATAGATTTTGATATTAATATTGAAAAAAAGCACCGGATATAATATCCGATGCTGATAAATTTTAACGTTTTGAGAATTGTGGTGATTTTCTCGCTTTTTTTAGACCGTATTTCTTTCTTTCTTTCATGCGTGGGTCACGCGTTAACATGCCCGCTCTTTTCAATACTGATCTATATTCCGGATTCACTTCTAAAAGTGCTCTGGCCACACCGTGTCTAATTGCACCGGCTTGGCCTGTAAATCCGCCGCCTTCAACTTTTACAATTACATCAAAGCCTGATTCAGCTTCTGTTATTGTTAGCGGTTCTCTGGCAATAATTTTTAAAGCTTCGTAATTAAAATAATTATCTATATCTCTGCCATTTATAGTAAAGTTTCCACTACCTGGCAAAAGTCTTACTTGTGCTGTAGAGGTCTTTCTTCTTCCTGTGCCTCTATATTGTTCAATAGCCATTACAGTCCTCCTTTCGTGCAATTATAGTTCTATTTTTTCAGGCATTTGAGCAGTGTGTGGATGCTCAGGCCCTACATATACTTTCAATTTTTTGAGCTTTTGTCTGCCCAGTTTTCCTTTGGGCATCATACCCTTAACAGCTAGCTGAATGGGCCATGTTGGATGTTTTGCCATCAAATCTTTGAATGAAATCTCACGTCTACCTCCGGGATATCCGGTGTGATAAATATGTGTATATTCGCTACCTTTACCGCCGGTGATTTTTATTTTTTCTGCATTTATAACTACGACATAGTCACCGCAGTCCACATGAGGTGTGTATGTCGGTTTTCTTTTTCCGTTTAAGATCATTGCAATTTCTGATGCAAGTCTTCCCAATGTTTTTCCTTCAGCATCAACTAAATACCATTTGCGTTCGATATTTGATGCATTTGCCATAAAGCTTGTCAACTGTTTCCCCTCCTTTATATTAAATAGATTAATTTTATGGTTATAAAAAAGGTACCGGGTTCTTTTTTAAAACACTCTTAAATATGATATTACAAGGTCTTAGACTTGTCAAGAAAAATCGCCAATTATTTATCTAAAATCACATAAATATTTAATCTAATCTCTTCACAAGCTCTTTTACTTCTTCTAGATATTTATTTCTCTCTTCATCAGTCGAACTGTCGATTAAACCGAATACTAATTTTTCTTCTAATTCAAGTCCACATTCTGGAAATACATGTTTTTCAAGAACAGATGGCGCCATAGCTTCGTCTGTGAGTACATAATCGGAAGCTGCTCCACTCGTCACAATTAAAATTGCCTTTCTGCCCTTTAACTGCCCTTCAATTGTTCCCTCTTTAGTCACTTTATAAATCTTATCTAATACAAAAGCCCTTTCGAAAAACCCTTGTAAGATTGATGGAATATTACTCCACCAAAGCGGAAAGTTTACGACTAGTTTATCGCACCAGATAAGGCTTTCGATAGCAGAATTAATAAATTCGTTCTCAGGCATCTCTTTGGCGTGTCCATATCGCAAGACGGGATCAAAATCTGCAGTAGCCAAATCAAATAATCGAACTTCATGGCCTGCCTCTTTCGCGGCTTTTTTAAAAGTCTTTGCTATTTCGTTATTGAAACTCTTTTCATACGGATGGCCTTGAACTAGCATAATCTTCATTTATATTCTCCTCTCAAGTAATTATATCAATTAAATCGTAGCATTAAAAAATTTTGGAGTCAATAAGATTTATACGTAAGATTTCAATTCCTTTTAGTATCTCCTTTGACTTGAACGAATTGTCAATAAAGGGTAAAATAGATATGAGATAAAAATCGAATGGAGGATATTTATGAAATTAATTGAAATTGTAAAGCAAAAAGTTTCGGGTAAGGATTTAAAAATTGTATTGCCTGAAGGTTCAGACTTAAGAGTATTGGGCGCTGCTAAAAGACTACTTGATGATGGATTTGTAAATCCCGTAGTGCTTGGCGAAAAAGATGAGATAAATTCTTTAGCAAAAGAAAACAATCTCGATATTTCAGGTTTAGAAATTCTAAATGCCAAAGAATATGATGCACTCGATGAACTAGTCGATGCCTTTGTCGAAAGAAGAAAAGGAAAAATAGATGAAGAAGGCGCAAGAGAGCTTTTGCTAAATGATACTAATTATTTTGGCACTATGTTAGTATTTACAAATAAGGCTGATGGACTCGTTTCAGGAGCAACTCGCTCTACTGGCGATACAGTAAGACCAGCACTTCAAATTATAAAAATGAAAGAAGGCTATAAAAAGACTTCTGGCGTTTTCTTTATGGTAAAAGGAGAAGAAATCTTATTATTTGCTGACTGCGCAATCACAATTGCTCCCGATGCTAACGATATGGCAGAAACTGCTCTGCTCTCAGCTGCAACGGCTAAGCAATTCGGAATCGATCCAAAAGTTGCAATGCTTTCTTTTTCAACTAAGGGCAGCGCAAAATCAGATGAAGTTACGAAAGTTTCTGAAGCGACTAAAATTGCAATTGAAAAGAATCCTCAATTGCAACTCGATGGCGAATTACAATTTGACGCAGCATATGTCGAGAGCGTAGGCAAGAAAAAAGCTCCCGATTCCAAAGTTGCGGGCAATGCAAATACATTTATTTTCCCATCACTTGAAGCGGGGAATATTGGATATAAGATTGCACAAAGACTTGGCGGATATGAAGCAGTAGGACCATTACTTCAAGGTTTAAATTCTCCAGTAAATGATCTTTCTAGAGGTTGCAGCGAAGATGATGTATATAATCTTTCATTGATAACTGCAGCACAAGCTTTAGACGAATAATTTAAGGCATAATAAAAGGCTATTTCACTTAGATGAAATAGCCTAAATTTTTATTTATTTTCTTTCAACCAATGTAGCCGCATTAATTCTAATTCCTGGGCCCATTGTACTTGATAATGTTACGCTTCTAAGATATCTGCCTTTTGCTGATGCAGGTCTAGCTTTTATTATAGCGTCCATTATAGTTTCAAAGTTTTCAGTCAACTTTTCTTTTCCAAAGCTCACTCTGCCTATTGGCACATTTATATTTGAAGCTTTGTCAACTCTATATTCTACTTTACCAGCTTTTATATCTTTTACGGCATTTGCAATTTCAAATGTAACAGTTCCCGATTTTGGATTGGGCATTAAGCCTTTTGGTCCCAAAATTCTACCAATTCTTCCCACAACTCCCATCATATCAGGTGTTGCTACTACTACATCAAAGTCGAACCAGTTTTCAGTTTGGATTTTTTGAACCATCTCTTCGCCACCGACAAAATCTGCTCCAGCTTCTTCAGCTTCTGTTATTTTGTCGCCTTTGGCAATAACCAAAACTTTTTTGTCTTTACCTGTTCCATGTGGCAAAATTACTGCGCCTCTAACTTGCTGATCGGCATGTCTTGGGTCTACTCCTAATCTGACAGCTAGCTCAACTGTTTCATCAAAGTTTGCCTTTGCTGTTTTAGGAATTAATTCAATTGCTTCATCAGCATTATAAAAATTTTGTCTGTCAAATAATTTCAGACTTTCTTGGTATTTTTTTCCTCTTTTTGGCATTATATAACCTCCTTGTGGTATTTGCGGAAAAACTTCCTCCCACTAATCTTCAACTTCTATTCCCATACTTCTTGCAGTGCCTGCGATCATAGACATTGCGCTATCTAAATCAGCCGCATTTAAATCGGGCATTTTCAATTCAGCAATTTCTTTAACTTGATCTTTAGAAATTTTTCCAACTTTTTGTTTGTTTGGAACTCCTGATGCTTTGTCAATTTTTAATGCTTTCTTAATTAAAACTGACGCCGGCGGAGTCTTTGTTATGAATGAAAATGATCTGTCTTGATAGACAGTTAGCACTACAGGGATTAAAAGACCTGCTTGATCGGCAGTCTTTGCATTAAATTCCTTAGTGAATTGCATGATATTTACACCATGTGGTCCCAAAGCGGTTCCAACAGGTGGCGCCGGAGTTGCCTTACCGGCTGGGATTTGTAATTTTACTACTGCTATGACTTTTTTTGCCATTTTTTATAAACCTCCTTCGTGGTATAGCGGGATTTACCCTCCCACCGGAGCATATGCTCCTTATAAATTAAGCTATTTGCTTATTATCCAATTTTTTCAACTTGATCAAAATCAAGTTCCAATAATGTGTCTCGTCCAAACATAGAAATGAAAACTTTGACTTTTTCTCTCTCTTCGTTTACATTTTCAATAGTTCCCATAAAGTTTTCAAACGGACCATTCATTACTTTAACGCCATCTCCAACTTTGTAATCATAGTCGATTTTTCTCTTTTCGACTACGCCCATTTCTCTGACTTCCTCGTCACTTAGAGGTATAGGATCAGATCCAGGTCCTACAAAGCCTGTGACACCTCTTGTGTTTCTGACCAGATACCATGTTTCGTCAGTCATTATCATTTTAACTAAAACATAGCTGGGAAACATCTTTCTTTCTTTTTGTTTATCTACTCCGTCTTTTGTCTCGGTGTAACTTTCCATTGGCACGGCAATCTCTTCTATAAGATTTTGCATGCCACGGTTTTTTACCATCTTCTCCATTGTGGTCTTAACTTTCATCTCATGACCGGAATAAGTATGAACTACATACCATTTCGCTTCAGGTTTTTCTGTTCTTTCCACATCTATTTGATCCAATGAAGTGCCTCCTTTATCCAATTATAAATCTCAGTACTCCGTGGATTATTAAATCGAGAATATAGATCAAAATTGCAGTTGCAAAACTCATTGCAATAACCACCGAGGTGTAGCTTATGAGCTCTTTTTTTGAAGGCCAAACGACCTTACGCATTTCTGCCCTGACGTTTCTGATAAATTTTCTATTTTTCTTATCTTTTACTTTTGGCTCTGACATTTCTACACTTCCTTTACTAATTATTTAGTCTCTTTGTGGTTCGTATGAGCTTTGCAAAACTTGCAATATTTTTTAAGCTCTAAACGTTCACTAGTATTCTTCTTATTCTTAAAAGTGACATAGTTTCTGTTTTTGCATTCTGTGCAAGCCAAAACTACTCTATCTGCCATTATTAAGCACCTCCCATTTCATCATACAATTCATTCACTAAGGCTTATTTTATTCATAAGTCCGCCAATATAAATTACCATAGAAATTACTCTATGTCAATAAAAAAAGAGCTTCTTCGCCCCTTTTATTACTAAAATATTATATCATCTTTTAAATCTAATTACAAATCTATTTTAAAAAAAGTTCGGAGCGTTTTTACCCCGAACTTTTAGAATATATTTTTAATGAAGATCTTCGTCAAAATCAAAACCTTCTAGGCCTTCAATATGAATATTATTCTTTTCTGAATAATCTAATAAAGCCGCCTTTATTGCCTGCTCTGCCAAAACTGAGCAGTGCATTTTAATAGGTGGAAGTCCATCTAGAGCTTCTGCCACTGCTTTATTTGTGATTTCCATAGCCTCTTGAATCGATTTTCCTTTAATCAATTCAGATGCCATACTAGAAGATGCAATTGCACTTCCACAACCGAAAGTTTTAAATTTCACATCTTCGATAATTCCGTCGTCATTTATCTTTAAAAACATCTTCATAATATCGCCGCATTTAGCGTTTCCAACTTCACCAACGCCAGATGCATCTTCAATTTCTCCGACATTTCTTGGATTCATAAAATGGTCCATAACTTTTTCTGTATACATAATTTCACCTCAATTATCTATTATATAGTGGAGACATATCTCTTAATCTTTGCACAATCGCTTGGAGCTTTTCAATTACATAGTCTACTTCTTCTTCTGTAGTATATTCGCTCAAAGTAAGCCTCAAAGAACCGTGAGCAATCTCATGTGGAAGTCCAATTGCAAGTAAGACATGCGAAGGATCTAATGAGCCCGATGTACAAGCTGAACCACTAGATGCTTGAACGCCCATGGCGTCTAAGAGTAACAATAGTCCCTCTCCTTCTATAAATTCAAAACAGATATTTACATTATTGCAAAGTCTGTCGGTTTTGTGACCATTAAGTCTTGCATTTGGTATATTATCTAAAATGCCCTTAATCAATCTATCTCTTAGAGTTCTTATTTTTTCAGTTCTCTTTTCAAAATCTCTATGTGCAATTTCAAAAGCCTTTCCGAGTCCGACAATTGCAGGAACATTTTCAGTTCCGGCACGTCTGCCTCTTTCTTGTGCGCCTCCAAAAATTAAATTAGGTATTCTAATTCCCTTTCTGATATACAAAGCGCCAATGCCTTTTTGAGCGTGCATTTTGTGGCCCGATAGTGAAAGCATATCTATATTCATCTCTTTAACATCAATTTTCACATTGCCAGCTGCCTGTACAGCATCTGTGTGGAAAATTACATTATGTTTTTTTGCTATTTCTCCAATTTCTTTAATCGGTTCAATAGTTCCAATTTCATTATTCGCAAACATAATGGTGATGAGTATTGTCTTATCTGTTATGGCATCTTCCAACTGTTCTAAATTGACTTTGCCATATTCATCAACATCTAAATATGTCACATCATAGCCATTTTTTTCTAAATATTCACAAGTGTGAAGCACTGCATGATGTTCAATTTTAGATGTGATTATATGATTACCTTTAGATTTTAAGCTTTCGGCAACGCCTTTAATCGCCCAATTGTCAGATTCAGAACCACCTGATGTGAAATATATTTCGTCTTCTTTACAGCCCAGACCATTAGCTAAAATTTCTCTTGCTGTTTTAACTGCCTTTTTTGCATCTTGACCTAATTGATATACTGAGGACGGATTACCATATTCTGATTTAAAATACGGCATCATCGCATCTAATACTTCGTCAGAAACTTTTGTAGTTGCAGCATTATCCATGTAAACTTTCATATTCAATCTCCTTTTTTTATTCCACGCTCAGTTCTATCATATCTTGGAGCGTGATTTTGTCAATAATTTCATTAATGCCGACTTCTATTCTCTTCCAAATAAATCTTGCGACACAGTCACTCTCGTCTTCGCAAGTATTTGATTCACAGCATTCAGTTGGAGACATATGAGTTTCTAAAACTCTCAAAACATCTCCCACAGAGATATTTTCAGGATCTTTATTTATCTTATATCCGCCATATGCCCCTCTAACGCTTTCAACCAAATCGGCTTGCCTTAATCTTCTCAAAATTTGTTCCAAATATACATCTGAAATTTTTAATTCGGAAGCAATCTTAGATAAAGGTATGGCTTTTTCTGAATTGTTTTTTGCCAAATAGTGCATAGTTCTCAATCCATATCTGCCCTTGGTGGATACTCTCATAATTGACCCCCTAACTTCGCTGAAACTCCATCAACTCTAACGATTATATTATACCCGACCATTTTTGTCAAGATTAAAAAAGTACAGTCTTTTTAAAATTTTTATTAATTTTTATCATCAAATCCATTCT
>JAUNVH010000054.1 GCA_030537765.1 Tissierellia bacterium
AATTATTATCCATACTCTAGTGCGCTTAATCATATTGACAATTTTTCGATTTAAGAATATATTATATTAAATATCAATAGGGTGATTTTTATGTTTAAAGAAAATAGATTTGATATATCTAAAGAGCAAAGACAAATTCTTATAGGCGCTTTTATATTGATGGCTTTGGGCATGGGCATAATTGGTAATTGTGCCTCTCTTTTTATAAGGCCAATTTCTTTAGATATTGCATGTTCTAGAAGGGCGATTAGCAATACTGTGGCGATCAGAAATTTAACTACTGTTTTTATTTCGTTTATCGTGGGCAAGACTTTGCAAAAATATGATCTGAAAAAAGTTTTAATGCTTGCCTCTTTATTGATGTCTATTATGTTTTTTGCCCAGTCATTTGCAAAAAAGCTCTATCAATTTTATATAATATCTTTTTTAATCAGCGTTTTTTATACTTTCACAACTGCAATTCCCGTTTCTATATTGATTACTAATTGGTTTAGCAAAAATACTGGAACGGCTTTAGGTATTGCATCGATGGGCAGCGGTCTTGGCGGAGTCTTATTTACTTCTTTGACTGGAATTTGGATAGATGCTTTCGGTTGGAGAATTGCGAATAGAATTTTGGCTATTATTATGATCTTGGTGATTTTGCCAAGTGTAAAATTTTTTATAAAGACAAGACCTAAGACTGCCGAAAATATTTCTAAAGCAAATGAAGAAATTATTGAATCTGGGCTTTCAATTTCAAGGACTTATAAATACCATTGGTTTTGGATAATAGCTATTGCCAATGTGCTATTATCTTTTTCAACTTATTCTATTTTCTTTACAATTCCAGCTCATATAGGTGATTTGAGCTATTCAAACAGTTTGGCAGCCAATGTAACTGCAATGATGATGGCAGTTTTGGCCATTAGCAAATTATTATTGGGAAGAATTTATGATAAATTTGGAATGCGACTTACTGTAATTTTTCCAACGGTTTGCGGATTTATTTCGAGCGCATTTATTATGTCTAAAACTACGACTCTATTTATTATTATTGCCGCATTTTTTAATGGTATTGTAGCAGCTTTCTTTTCGGTATCTTTGCAAGTTTTGATTAGTGATTTTTTTGGAAGCAAAGATTATGGCCAAAAGCTGAGCATTGCATCGGGGCTTACAAATATTGGAACTGTGCTCGCTCCAACTTTAAGTGGTTGGTATCATGATTTGAACAGTTCTTATTTTGGATTTTATAAATATACGACTATAATTTCTATTTTGGTGATAATTATTTATGTATTAGGATTTAGACATCAGAGTAAAAAAGCTCCATTTTAAAAAACTTTTTGATGCAAGCGATATCATATAAATTTTTTATTGACTTTCATACGATAGTACCCTATAATAAATAGAAACTCTTCTAAAGGAGGTCTTAATCTTGATTATAGATTATAATTTCAAGAGCAATTGGAAAAATTGTTCTCACAGTTTTTCCAAATCTATCAGACTCCCTCATAATGTTTATTAAAAGATTATAATAAAATATGGAGGGAAAAAATATGAAAAATAAAATAAAAATATTATCAATTCTTTTTGCATTGATGCTTATATTTACGGCATGTGGAGAAAATTCTAATTCAGTCGACAAAAATTCCTTAGAAGGAATTAAAGCAAAGGAAAAAATAGTTTTGGGAA
Source organism: Tissierellia bacterium (assembly GCA_030537765.1). Lineage (GTDB taxonomy): Bacteria > Bacillota > Clostridia > Tissierellales > Peptoniphilaceae > JAUNVH01. The sequence goes on from JAUNVH010000054.1 coordinate 1,675, forward strand.
CTAGCGCCGATTATCCGCCTATGGAGTGGATAATTTTTGAAGGATCAACTGAAAACTATGTCGGTGTCGATATTGAAATTGCAAAAGTTATTGCCAAAGATTTGGGCGTGGAGCTTGAAATTTCAAATAGAGATTTTGGCGGACTTTTGACTGCTTTAAATGCTGGCGATATTGATATGGTCTTAGCTGGCATGGTTAAAGACGAAGAAAGAGCCAAAGAAGTTGACTTTTCAAATGCCTATTATGACGGCGGCCAAGTTGTGCTTGTGAGAGATGAAGATGTTGAAAAATATAAAACGCCAGACGATTTAATCGATAAAAAAATTGGAACGCAGTTAGGCACTACTCAACAAAAATATGCAGAAGAACATTTTGGTAAAAATATCACTTCGATGGATAGCAATATGAATCTCGTTATGGATTTAAAAAACAGATCTCTAGACATGCTCTTTATGAGCGAACTTGCTGCAATGCAATTTGCAAGCATAAATGAAGATTTGGAAGTTATCAAGATGGATGAAATTCCTGGCGAGGGCGAATGGTGTGTTGCTGTGAAAAAAGGTAATCAAGAACTTCTAGATGAAATAAATAAGACCATCGAAAAACTTTTAGAATCGAAACAGATTGACAAATGGTTTGATGAATATATTGAACTGAGCAAAGATCAATTAGAATAACACAAATTCCCTATTTTTATAGGGAATTTTTTTGGAGGAAATTATGAATGCTTTAACTGAATTTTTTAATACTCAAATTTCATTTATACAAAAATTTGGAGTGGCCTATCTATTTGGCGCCTTGAGAACTTTGGAGCTAAGTGCAATTGGCGTAGTCTTTGGATTTATATTGGGTCTTTTAATATCATTAGCAGCCTTATCAAATAATAAAATTTTAAAAAAGCTATCTAAGGCCTATGTAGAAATAATCAGAGGAACGCCTATGCTTGTGCAGCTTATGATTGTATATTTTGGCCTATCTTCTATAATACCTGAGTCATTAGGCATACTTAGGAATAAAATCCTATTATGTTCGATGGCCGTTTCTTTAAATTCTGCAGCCTATATTGCGGAAGTCATCCGCGGTGGAATAAATTCAATCGACAAAGGACAAATGGAAGCTGCAAGATCTTTGGGCCTAAATTATAAGCAATCTATGAAAGAGGTCATCATACCGCAGGCGATTAAAAATATTTTGCCAGCTTTAGTAAACGAATTTATTGCGCTTATAAAAGAAACTTCAATAGTCTTTACAGTAGGTGTATCTGAATTGATGTTTGTGGCAAAGGCCGCCAGTGGTTCGCAATTTAATGCAGTGCGCCCGTTACTTTATGTCGCATTTGTATATTTTATATTGACATATAGTCTGTCCAAATTTATGGGCAAATTGGAAAGGAGATTAAACGTTGATAAGAATTGAAAATTTATCTAAATCATTTGGCGACAATAGAGTTTTAAATAATATAACTGAAGAAATTCACCAAGGCGAAGTCGTCGTTATAATTGGGCCTTCTGGTTCGGGAAAATCGACTTTTTTACGCTGTTTAAATCTCTTAGAAGAACCGACTAGTGGCAAAATATTTTTTGAAAATATAGATATTACAGATGAAAAAAATGATATCAATAAGCTCAGAGAACATATGGGCATGGTCTTTCAAAGCTTCAATCTATTTCCACATAAGACCGTATTGGAAAATATTATATTGGCTCCTAAACTCGTTTTGAAAAAATCTGACGAAGAAGCTAAAGAGATTGCCAAAAATCTATTAGAAAAAGTTGGCTTATTAGATAAGATAAATGCCTATCCCAATTCACTTTCAGGTGGTCAAAAGCAGCGTATAGCAATCGTCAGAGCTTTGGCAATGGACCCAAAAGTGCTACTCTTTGACGAGCCGACTTCGGCGCTAGACCCTGAGATGGTTGGCGAAGTATTAGAAGTTATGAAAGATTTGGCAAAAAGCGGCATGACTATGGTTGTCGTAACGCATGAGATGCGTTTTGCAAGAGAAGTTGGCGATAGAATTCTATTTATGGACGGAGGCGAAATTATCGAACAAGGCTCTCCAGATGAAGTCTTTAATCATGCCAAAGAGCCGCGCACAATCGAATTTTTAAGTAAAATTATAGTTTAAATTTTAGATCTCCCAAAATTTTGGGAGATTTTTTCTTTAGACTTTCTTTAATTGACACAGTAATTTTTATATTATATCTTTAATTTATATATGGAGGTAGTATATGAAAATTCTAATTGTCGAAGACGATCGCGAAATTAACGATTTGATTAAGGAAATCTTGATAAAAAATGATTATGAAGTCTCGCAAGCTCTGACGGGCCTTGAGGCTAAATATCTCACAGAAAAAGATAAATTCAATCTGATTATATTAGATCTTATGATCCCAAGCATAAGTGGGCAGGAGTTTTTAAAGGAATTAAGACAAAGTGGCAATTTAACTCCAGTTATTGCTCTATCTGCCCTAACTGACAAAGATATTCGCATTGGACTTTTAGATATTGGCGCAGATGATTATATTACTAAGCCTTTTGATCCAGATGATCTCTTGGCGAGAGTAAGAGCAGTTTTAAGGCGCACAAATATTTCATACTCCAATAGTGAAGCTATGCTTCATCATAAAAATCTCTCGTTAAATAGAGATTCTCTGGAAATAAAACTAAATAATAGAATAATTCCTACTACGATTATTGAATTTAAAATTATGGAATTATTACTAGACAATCCAAAAAAAGTTTTTTCTAAAGAAAATATCTATAAATCGGTCTGGCAAGACGATTTTTATGGCGACGATGCGACAATTGCAGTCCATATTTCTAATCTTAGAGCTAAATTAAAAAGTCTAGATCCCGAAAATGAATATATAAAGACGATTTGGGGCATTGGATATCGTTTGGCTTAAAGCTTTAGACTTTCTTTAAATTTGATTTAGTTTTAATAAATATCTTCAGTCTATACTATTATTAAAATAGTTTATGGAGGTAGAAAAATGGAATATAAACTAGAGCTTAAAAATGTTTCGAAGAAATTCGGCAAATTTTATGCACTTAAAAATTTGAATATGAAAGTTCCCAAAGGCAAAATCTACGGCTTAATTGGCAATAATGGTGCCGGAAAGTCCACGATTATGAAGCTATTAAATGGCAATATCTATCCTGATGAGGGCGAAATATTAATTTCTGAAAAGTCCAGCCAAGCCGATTTGGAAAGAGAAAGAACTAAGATGGGCTCAATAGTCGATGCTCCAAATCTGATTGAGAGCATGACGGCTTTGGAAAATCTTGAATATATGAAAAGACTTAAGGGCTTGGATAATGTCGTAGATACGAAAGCAATTTTAAAGAGTGTTAATTTAGAAAATACTGGAAAGAAAAAAGC